>JBFJTO010000313.1:0-2235 GCA_041625295.1 Acidimicrobiia bacterium
AGCGCCGGAATCCTCCCCTTTCGACTGCCGTTCGAAGTCCTCATCGGTCATCCGGGCGGGCCGTTCTGGGCCCACAGGGATGAGGGTGCCTGGTCGGTGATCAAGGGCCAGGTCCGCGACGGTGAGACAATGATGGCGGCCGCCCGGCGTGAATTCTCCGAAGAAACGGGTTGGGTTGCGCCCGAGGGAACCTACATCGACCTCGGTTCGGTCACGCTCCGATCGCGAAAACAGGTCCAGATCTGGGCGGTGGAGGCGACATTCGACCCCGCCGATCTCGATCCCGGTCTGTTCACGATGACCTGGAGAGGCGTCAGCAGAGACTTCCCCGAGATCGATCGCGTCGTCTGGGCTCGGCCCGACGATGCGGCCCGGCTACTCAACCCCACACAAGCGGCGTTCGTCGGCAGGTTGGAGGGATTGCTGGGCATACTGCCAAGCAGCCAAACCCACGATCCGTGATATCCGGCGGGCCTCGGCTGGAGCAGGAACGGCACCTGGTGGCACAGTCAAATGGACCATCGACCCCGCCGACGTTCGCTGGGCGCCGACCCCCTCGAGGAGGCCGAGCATGCCCGCGTTCTCGGCGAGGACATCGAAGTGGAGAAGCCCGATGCCGCGCTCGACGGCCGCCACGGCCAAGACGCCGAGAAGAAACGACCCCAGACCGCGGCGTTGGTGCGAGTCGACGACAGTGATGGCCACATCGGCGCCATCGGAATCGTCGTCTAAGCGAATGAAACGACCGACCGCAACCGGTGTTCCACCGGCCTCGAGCAACCCGATCGCCACATGGTCTCGCTGATCGACCGTGGTCAGATAGTGGAGTTGGCTCTTCGACAATCGAGGTGTGGCGACCAGGAATCGGTGCCTGCGCGCTTCCTCTGACAACGCTTCGAAACCGGCGAGGATCAATGCGTCATCTGTTGGACCGATGGGCCGCATCCGATAATGCCGGGCCTGGATTTCGATTTCTAGCTCCACGCATACCTCATGCTTGCAATTGCAAGCATAGTGGGATGTAGGAGCTAATCAAGTGCCCCGCTCCGGGTGTCGGGTACTGTCCTGTTCTCATGGCAAGCCGCTCAACCGCCACTTCGTCTTTTGGATCGAGCCGTCGTGAGAGTCACGACGCCACCAGTTTCTATGAGCGCTTCAAATCGCCTGAGATCTCCGCCGACTCGCTCATCAACCCTCCCGCGGTTGTGGACACGATCTTCCTCGGAGATGCTCGAGAGATGAGCGGAGCCCAGGTTGCCGACCGCTCGGTGGCTCTCGTGGTGACATCGCCGCCGTATTTCGCAGGAAAGGACTACGAGGTCAACCTGGGATCCGGTCACATTCCCGCTACGTACATCGAGTACCTGGAGATGTTGCGCGACGTGTTCGACGTCTGCGTGACGAAACTCGAACCTGGCGGCCGGATGGCGGTGAATGTGGCCAATCTCGGAAGAAAACCGTACCGGTCGCTGTCGGCTGACGTCATCGGCATCCTCCAGGACGATCTCGGTCTGCTCATGCGCGGTGAGGTGATCTGGCAGAAGGCCAAGGGCGCGGGCGGATCGTGTGCATGGGGTTCCTTCCGGAGTCCTCAGAACCCGGTGCTCCGGGACGTTACCGAGCGGGTCATCATTGCCTCCAAGGGGCGTTTCGACCGCGCTTTGAGCCGCAAGACCAGGATGGCGGCCGGTCTTCCCCACGCCCCCTCGATAACTTCTGAGGAGTTTCTCGAGGCAACCATCGACGTATGGGAGATCTCCTCTGAATCGGCGACGCGTATCGGCCATCCGGCACCTTTCCCCGTCGACCTGCCCAGGAGGCTGATCAACCTCTATACCTACGAATCCGACCTGGTGATGGATCCTTTCATGGGCTCGGGGTCAACAGCCGTCGCAGCCGCGGCCGTCAACCGTCACTACATCGGCTTCGAGACCGAACCCGAGTACGTGGCCATTGCCGAGGCGCGGCTCGCGGATCTGTAAGCGAGATTCTCACCCGCAGGCGCGGCGTCGCGTTTCCGGTTCCAGAGTCGGCGACGTCAGAGTGCATTCCCCAGTGCCCGATATCCGTTCGCGAAGAACTCGAGCGCCTTCCCCCGCGGATCGCCCGACTCCGACAACTGCCTATAACCAAGGCTGGACCCGTTGAAGTGCGGGTCGTTCCAGTAGGGATTTGACCGGTCGATGTCGCCCCAAGAGGCGACATACAGATAGGGCTCTGCGTGGTCGTCGTCCC
>JBFJTO010000314.1:0-2232 GCA_041625295.1 Acidimicrobiia bacterium
CTGAGCCTCCGCATCGATCCACAGCGAAACCAGCTGATCTCTGAGCACCTCGTCGGTCAACTCCATCCTCCTCCACACATCGAGTGCAATGGAGATGGCTCCCGACTCCCTGGGTACGGTGTTGCCCCCGATCGCAACCCGTTCATTCATCAGGGTGGTCATGGAGACACGCCACCCTGCGCCCACTTCATCGATGCGCTGATCGTCAGGAATCCTGACATCGTTGAAGAAGACTTCGTTGAACTCGGCCTCTCCCGTTATCTGATAGAGGGGCCGCACCTCCACGCCTTCAGCCTCCATATCGACCACGAAATAGGTGAGCCCCTGGTGCTTGGGAACGTTGGGGTTCGTGCGGGCGGGAATCATCCCCCACTTGGCGATGTGAGCCAGCGTGGTCCACACTTTCTGGCCGTTGACCACCCATTCGTCGCCATCGCGCACCGCTCGCGTTGACAGACCGGCGAGATCCGAACCGGCACCCGGTTCAGAGAACAACTGGCACCAGATCTCCTGGTTCGTGAACATCGGCCGTAACCAGCGACGCTTCTGCTCATCGGTTCCATGGGCATCGAGGACGCCCGAGCCCATGCCGATCCCAAGGATGTTGAACACTCGATTCCAGGTGGGAGCCCCCGCCTCGTCGAGTCGCCGGGCAACCAACTCGGAGTACTTGCGGCTCACCCCCAATCCGCCATGACCTTCCGGAAACCACACCCAGGCCAGTCCGAGGTCGAATTGAGAACCCCAGAAGGCTTCCGGATCGGAGAAGTCCGCCCCTTCCAGAAGGCGATCCAACGCCTCTTCCACCTTGCTCTGAGTGCCTTGCATCGATTCCCTCTCGGTCTCATTCGCGAACGAGCCGACCGTAACATCACCGCAAAGCTGATTTGGGAGTTGCGTGGACATTCGAGACCGACTGGTGGTTATTACGGGCGGCGCCTCGGGGATCGGGGCGGCCATGGCTCGACGATTCAAGGCGGACGGCGCCCGGATGGGGATTCTCGCCGATCTCAACGGCGACCTGGTCCGGCGGACCGCCGACGAGCTGGGATGGACAGGTGTGCCGCTCGATGTTGCCGATGAGCCAGCCACGATCGAGATGATCGAGACCGTCGAACGCGACCATGGACCCATCGACCTGCTGTGTCTCAACGCCGGAATCCCCACCGGAGGCGACCTGAGCACCTCCAACGACGACTGGGAGAGGACCTGGCAGGTGAACGTGATGTCCCATGTCTACGCGGTGAGAGCGGTGCTTCCCGGAATGCTCGCTCGGGGCAGCGGATACCTGCTTCACACCGCATCGGCGGCGGGGCTTCTCACAAACATCGGAGCAGCGCCCTATTCGGTGACGAAACACGCTGTCGTTGCGCTGGCCGAGTGGCTGTCTGTCACATATGGCGACTCGGGCATCAAGGTCTCCTGCCTATGCCCGCAGTTCGTCGACACACCGATGCTCGACGTCTTCGAGGGTCAAGATCAACCCCGGTTGTCCCGGTTCGTGCGCGACCTGGCTATCGACCCGGACGAGGTCGCTGCAGCCGTCATGGCCGGCATCGGGGAGGAGAAGTTCCTGATTCTTCCGCACCCCGAGGTCTCCGACTACTTCTCGAGGAAAGCCACCGACTACGACCGGTGGCTGGGAGGCATGCGCAAGCTCCAAGCCGGCCTCAGATGATCGCAACAGGCACCGGCTCGAGCCCGGTAGCTAACGTTCCATCCCGCCCATGATCCGCAAACTCCTAGTCGCCAATCGAGGTGAGATCGCCCTCCGGATTTTCCGTACCTGCCGCCAGATGGGCATTTCCACGGTGGCCGTGTACTCGGATCCCGACCGGAATGCGTCGTTCGTACGCGCCGCGGATGAGGGTTTCGCCATCGGCGGCGCCGCTCCCTCGGAGTCATATCTGGTTGCCGACCGGGTCATCGATGCTGCGGTGCGGGTCGGCGCTGATGCCCTGCACCCTGGATACGGGTTCCTGGCCGAGAACGCCGACTTCGCCCGGGCTGTGATCGAGGCCGGACTGATCTGGGTTGGACCGCCCCCATCGGCCATCGAGTCCATGGGTTCGAAACTCGAGTCGAAGCGACTCATGGCTGATGCCGGAGTGCCCACCCTCGGCGCCGTGCCGCTCGACGGACTCTCCACAGATGAAGTCATCGCCGCAGCCGACAAGCTCGGGTTTCCGGTGTTGGTCAAGGCATCGGCGGGCGGTGGCGGCAAGGGAATGC
>JBFJTO010000315.1:0-2228 GCA_041625295.1 Acidimicrobiia bacterium
AGCACTCGTCCATCCATGAAGACATGGACTCGATGAGGGGTGATGTAGTCGAGAAGACGCTGGTAGTGGGTGATTATCAGAAAACCCCGCTCAGGCGACACAAGACGATTCACGCCTTCGGCAACCGCCTTGAGTGCGTCGATGTCCAGTCCCGAGTCGGTCTCGTCCATTACTGCGAGATCCGGTTCGAGTACGGCCATCTGCAGTACCTCGTTGCGCTTGCGCTCTCCGCCCGAGAAGCCCTCGTTCAGATAACGGTCGGCGAAGCCGGATTCCATTCCCAGAGCCGCCATCGCTTCCATCACCTTCAGGCGCAACTCGAGCACCGTGTAGTCGATCCCGGTCCGGTTGGTCAACGCCTGACGCAGGAATTGGGTCACGGACACGCCCGGTATCGCCTCGGGGTACTGAAAGGCGAGGAACATCCCCCGCTTGGCGCGCTCGTTGGGCGGCATCTTTGAGACGTCTTCGCCTTCGAACAGGATCTCGCCCCCAGTGACGGTGTATCCGGGGTGACCCATCAGAACGTTGGCGAGCGTCGACTTACCGGAGCCGTTTGGTCCCATGAGGGCGTGGATTTCGCCACGGCGGACCTCGAGGCTCACGCCGTTGAGAATGGGTACTTCGCCGGCACGAGCATGCAGATCGTTGATTTTGAGGAGCGCGGGTTGGTTCACGCCGCAACCATAGTTTCCACTAGGGCGATAGTGGAAATGTCAACCGACGGTCTCGTCGACCGACTCCAGGTCGAATCGGGCGGTTTGTCGTAGTCCCATCTCCATCGTGAAGCCGGCGATCTCTCCGGTGCTCTCGTCGGGTCCTCTGTATGTCATCTTCACGGTGATGTCTGCCGAAATCTCGGCCTTTTTCACCAGTCCCGCCGCGGTGTCGAACCAAACAGTCGAAGTGGCCCTCGTCGGGGCGACGGCGATCCGGAATTCGAGCTGTGCGAGGAGGGCATCCAGCTCTTCCGGGTTGGTGGCGTCGGTGGTGAACCCACCGAACATGGTTTTGAAGATCTGGGTCAGGTCGATTTCGAATTCGTCGGCCTCCGACTCCGTTTCGATGACGACGGTCTTGACGCCATCGACGACCTCGGTTCCTGTCACCGTGTGCATCGAACGGGTGGTTATCGGTCCGCCGGGGCCATCCACGGTGTCTTCATCGGTCCAGGTGTCGCCAACCGAGAGATCCCGATCGGGAAAGCGAGGTCCGATCGGCCGGGTGAAGAACTCCTGGCCAAGACGCTGCAGCGAGCCAAGGCTTCCCCCCAGCATGTTGGCGGCGCCGTCGAGGGAGCTGCTGACGACTTTCCCGGACTTGTCGACGACGAAGCTGGCATCGATTGGCGGAATCGTGCCCACGCCGAAATCGTCGGATCCCGGAGAGATCGATTCACCGTTCATCGTGCCGGACACGGCAACGTCTTCAAACCGGGCCGAGACGTCTAGTTCCGTGGTTCCATCGATGGGTCCCGGGTATGCCCGGTAAGTCATCACCGTCTCGACCGTGGTGGCCAGGTCTCCGTCCGTGGGGAGATCTCCGGACCCGATGGCTCCGGCGTTGCCCTCTCCGTGGATCGAGATGGCCTGGTCGATGTTCACGCGGTAGGAGAGGGTGGTGTCCGGCCGATAGGCGTATGCCAGATTCACCGTTTCGGGCAGGGTCGTCGTGGGCGCGGGTGTGATTGCGGGAGTCCCCGCAGTGTCGGCGCAGGCCGACAACAGCAAGACAATGGCGACGTATTTGGTGGGTCTTTTCACCCTCTCAGGGTACCTGGAGGGCGTCACCACCGACAGCGGTCGTTTGTATGCTCGAATGGGTCTTCTAGCTTTCCGGTCATGACTGAGTACGACCACGGTCCACTCCCCGCGTCGACGCGCCGCCTCGGCCGGGTCGCGGAAAAGCACGGTGTCCCGTTCTTGGTGCGTCGTTTCCCGGAGGGCACCAAGACTGCCGGTGCTGCTGCCGATGCGGTTGGATGTCCTGTCGCCGCGATCGTGAAGTCGCTCGTGTTCATCATCGAAGGGCCGGGGGCGGCGCGCCGGCCGGTTCTGGCGCTGGTACCGGGTGACCGTCGGCTCGATACGAACCGATTGGCCGTCATGGCAGGCGGGGACCGGGCCGTCCGGGCCTCGCTCGACGAGGTTCGAGACTCAACCGGATTCGCTGCCGGTGGCACTCCGCCTTTTGGCCACGACCTGTCTGTTTACGCCGATGAGGCATTG
>JBFJTO010000316.1:0-2221 GCA_041625295.1 Acidimicrobiia bacterium
ACCGAACGGATCCGTGCCCTAGGGGTCATCGATCTCCCCCTGATACAACGCAAACTGAACCTGCACTTCTCCCTGACCCTCGACCTGTTCGGGTCTGAAGAGTCGACAAATGCAGCCACAGTGTTCAACTCCGGGTTGAAAGGCCGGTTCCGGGAGTCGCGCATCGACGACGATCATCGGCTGCTCGACACCACCTATCCGGTCACCAAACTGGTGGATGGGGAGTTCCGCCAGGTTCCGATCCCGGCCCTCAACGCGCTGAATGCCCGGCTCCGCGATGACTATGTCGATGACTGCGCCGGCGGAGTTCGACGGTGGTCCCGCTACATCGCCGAAGCCGGAATCGAGTTCGAGTTGGCACTCCCGCACGTGGCGTTTCATCGCCAGATCGGCGAGTTCGCAAACCTGGATGTGACCCCTGACGGTCTGGTGGTCGATGAGGAGACCTGGGAGAGCAATCGCGCCGAATACTTGCCCACGTCCACCGATCGGGTCTTCATCGAGGAACTCATGCAACAGGTGACTTCTCCCGGTGAGTTCGCCAGCTGGATCGCCCCGCCAAAGAGTGGGATCGGCGGCAAGCCCGTGGAGTTCGAGTATGTGATGGTTCCAGCGACCGGTGAGGAAACGGCCTGAGCTGCCGCCGTGATTTGTACTTGATCCCGTAAACCAGGGCGAGAATCCGACTTCTCGGGCCTTGTGGAAGGCCTTTCCAGAATCCGCCCCGATCCACCCGTCAGCCCCGGAAGGCGGCGTGTAGCCTGCGAATGCGAGCTTGGCGGCTGGAAGTTCTTACATGACGGCAACCGGTCCCTGGTTCGTTGAACCTCTAGCGACCGGGAGGAGAATGTCATGAGGAGACGTCTCACACCACTGAGCGGACTCCTGGCTCTAGCGCTGCTGGTCGGCGCTTGCGCCTCGGAAGTGACCCCGACATCAACGACTGGAGCGCCGGCGACCACCGCCGCTCCTGCGACGACCGCGGCACCAACCACCGCGCCACCCACGACCGTCAACCAGGAACCGATCCGAATCGGGGCTCTGACATCGCTCACGGGGAACTTCACTCCCTGGGGCGTCGGAGTCAGGGACGGAATGCAACTTGCCGTCAATGAAATCAACGCTGCGGGCGGCGTTGGCGGACGGATGCTCGAACTAGTGGTATCGGATGACCAATCCAACGCCGACGAAGGCGTTGCTGGATTGGAACGCATGGTCGAGAGGGATGGTGTGGTCGCCGTGGGCGGCATCATTTCTTCCGACGTCGGAGTCAACACTGCACGCGTCGCCGAGGAGCTCAAGGTGCCGCTGTTCTTGGTGAAGGCCGGCTCTGGCGCAATCCTGAATCGAGACAGTCGCTACACCTTCAGAACCTGTTTGCCTGCTGCCCCAATGGTGATGGGTCCGTTGCTGCAGTACGCACAAAGCAAGGGCATCACCAGAGTCGGAGCGATCATCGCCGACTATGGCTGGGGCCAGGCGATCAAGTCTGCGCTAGAAGACACGTTTGGTGTCGACCCCACGATCGAACTCCAGATCGAGGTGGCTCCGGTAGGTGAAAAGGATTTCACGACCTACCTGAGGAGCCTGGAGGCGTTCAAGCCGGAGATCATCGTCGCCACGGGTCATCCGCCAGGCTCCGGACCGATCACGGCGCAATCCGCCGGCTTGGGTCTGGATGTACCCGTAACCGGGTCGTGGGTTCCCCTGTCGCTGGTCATGGGTGGGCTGGCCGAGACCGCCATCGGCCGTTACGCCGACTTCAAGTGCGACGACCACAACAGCGCCAGCTACCAGGAGTTGGCCAAGCGCTATCTGGCCTTCTCCGAGAACCTGTTCATGGAGGACGATGCGGTGGCCGGTTACGGAATCGTGACCATGGTCGCCGACGCTGTTGGAGCCGTGGGTGACGACCCGACTGCGATTGCCGAGTATCTCCACACGAAGACCTATGACCTGCCTGGATATTCGTTCCAGATGGGCTGGACTGAGTGGGGCGAGCTGGCGAATGCGCAGGTTTCGGTGGTCAT
Organism: Acidimicrobiia bacterium; assembly: GCA_041625295.1. Taxonomy (GTDB): domain Bacteria; phylum Actinomycetota; class Acidimicrobiia; order Spongiisociales; family ZC4RG35; genus JBFGRR01. The sequence goes on from JBFJTO010000316.1 coordinate 2,031, forward strand.
CATGAGCGCCGGTCCGGCGCCTGCGGGCACGAACAACGCAGGCACCTGGTATCCGAAACTCTTGTTCCGATCTGACCCCCTTGTGCCGTACGAACCGTAGGCCGGCCAGGTGCTCCTGGAGCTCAATGCCCTTGAGAAATACTTCGGGGGCCTACCGGCGGTACGCGATGTGACGTTTGGAGTCGACGACG
>JBFJTO010000317.1:0-2212 GCA_041625295.1 Acidimicrobiia bacterium
ATGCTGGGGCGAATGGAGGAGGCAGAACAGCAGCTGCTCAACGCCAGGGAGGTCGCCGAGGAGTCCAACGACCTGACCGGATTGGCCGAGTTCCACGTCGTCTATTGCGCTGTGAACACACTGGGCGGGAACCTCGACAAAGCGGTCTCACACCTCGCCGACGCCGCCGAGCTCGGTGACGTCATGCAGTCGAGCGCTGCAAGGTGCTTCGGACTCACCCACTACGCCAACACTCTCATCTTCTTGACGCGATTCGAAGAGGCCGCCGAGGCCGCCGCGGAGGCCGAGCGGGTGGCCCTGGCAACCGGAGAGCGCCAGTTCCTGGCCGAGCTATATGGCGAGACCTTTCCCCTGCTGGAACTGATGCGAGGAGACCTCGAGGCGGCCCGGGCTCACACGGATCAGGCGATCGAGATAGGCACCGAGATCGGAGCCATGATCGCCCTTGGCATGGCTGCTTTCGTCGGCGGATGGGTCGAGAGCCTCCTCGGCCGATATGAAAAGGCCAGCGACCACTATCGCCTTGCCCATGAAATGGGCGAGGCCACCGGTTTCGTCGGTCTGGTGGGGACTGCGGCCGCCGGATTGACATCGATCCATCAGAGCCTGAATGGCGCGGGTTCCCCCGAGACTCTCGACATGATTGCCACAGCCCGGGTCCCTCTCGCCCACCCACTCGGCATCTCTCTGGCAGGATTCGCCCTGGCAGAACTCGCCGACATCGCCCTCGCGGAAGGAGCGCCCGATCTGGCATCTGAGTGCCTGGTGGAAGGGATGAGCGCTAAATCGTCGTCCGGGCATCTTGCCGCACCCGAGTACATGCTGTGTTCGGCTCACCTCGCCCGAGACCAAGGCGATCTCACCCGCGCCCGGTCGTTGATCGCCGACGCCACGGAATACACGGCCAGCCGGGGTATCCGGTATCTCGATCCCAAGATCACCCTGGCCACGGCACTGGTGAATCTCGCTGACTCATCGGATGGGTGGGATCTCCTGGAAACGGCGGAGAAACAGGCGAAGGAAATGGGCCAACTTCCCCTGATGATGAGAATCCAGCGCAAGGCCTTCACCGAGGCCGACTCCCGAGGGTTGGCCGACCGCCGAACCCGCTGGAAAGAAGCCCACATCGACACGGTCTCTGATCTCGCCGACGGCATCTCCGATCGCGACCTGCGCAAAGCGTTCCTTCGAGCACACACGGTCTGAAAGTGGCATACCGATTCGTGTTCATGGCCGACTGCCAACTCGGCTGTTACGCCACCTTCAGCGGGTTCGACGACGCCATGGTCGAGCGGTACCGCGAACTCGACATGACCGTCACCAAGTTCCCCAGGACCATCGGATTCGAATGGGATGCCGCGCGCCACCGCGAGGCCATCGAACTCACCACATCGCTCGACCCCGACTTCGCAGTAATCGGTGGCGACCTCATAGACGACCTTTCCGACCAGAAACAGATCGACGCTTTTCAGGACATCAGCAGGGGGTTCACCCCGCTCAGGCTGGTGCCGGGAAACCACGATGTTGCCTGGGACGCCACCGTGCCGTCGCCCGACGCCCTGTCGGCCTACAGGTCAGAGTTCGGGCCCGACCGATATCGCTTTGACCACGAGGAGGACTCATTCATCGTCGTCAACACGACCATTTGGGCCAACCCGCAGATGGTTCCCGAGGAGCACACCCAACAGCTGTCATTCCTCGAGGAGAGCCTCATCCAGGCAGCAGAAGCCCGACATCGGGTCATCCTGGGCCACCATCCACTGTTCGTATCCGATGCCGATGAACCCAACTCGTATTGGAGCATCCCCAATCCGCTCCGCTCCGAACTCCTCGCCATGTTCGAGCGCTACTCGGTGGGAACATTCTTCGCAGGGCACTGGCACCGCAACGGCGGCGGACGTCACAAGACGCTGGATATGGTTGTCACCGGACCGGTCGGATTTCCCCTGGGCCGCGACCCATCGGGGCTTCGTGTGGTCGATGTCGACGCCACCGGTGTCAAACACAAATACATGGCGCTTCCACGAGAGAGTGAGACCGAGTGAGTAAACCGATCATCCTGGCAGTCGACGACGACGCACCCGTGCTGGCATCGGTCCAGCGGGATCTTCGGTCTCGTTACGCCGAGACCTACCGGGTGATGGCTGCGCCCGGCGGACCGGCCGCTCTCTCGATCGTCGAAGAACTCAAACGCCGCGGCGACAGCCTTGCG
>JBFJTO010000318.1:0-2199 GCA_041625295.1 Acidimicrobiia bacterium
GCGCTGATAGCACTCGACATCGTCACCAAGCGGAACGCGGCGCTGACCTATCGGAGCAGCGAATTGACGGTGATCCCGAGGATGCTGTGGTTCACGTTCGTCGAGAATTCCGGTTCCGCCTTCTCACTGTTCCGGGCGGGGGGCCAGATCTTCGGCGTGGCCGCGATCGTGGCCACGGTGTTCGTGCTGGGGACACTGCGTAAGCCGCTTCGCGACATCGAGACGGTTGCCTTCGGTTTGATAATGGGCGGTGCCCTCGGAAACCTCGTGGATCGGGTCTTTCGTGGTGAGGGACTTTTCGACGGCACCGTCATCGACTGGATTCGGGTTCCCAACTTTCCGGTGTTCAACCTGGCCGACTCGGCCCTGACTGTCGGCGTGGCGCTGCTCTTCCTTGCGATGTGGCAGGAGCGAGGCCGGTCGGCATGAGAACCCCGATCGGCCCCGATCTGGATGGGAGCCGACTCGACAAGGCGGTGGCGACCCTGGCGGGAATCAGCCGAGCCGATGCCAAGCGGATCGTCGATTCTGGTCTGGCATTTGTGGACGGTGTGGCGGGCGCGGCGCGCTTGAAGGTCAGGGAGGGCGCCATCATCGAGTTCGAGATTCCCGAACCGGAACCGATTCTCGTCCCCGAGAAGATCGATTTCGACGTCGTGTATGCAGACGGCGGAGTGATCGTCGTTGACAAGCCCCCCGGCCTCGTCGTTCACCCCGGGGCCGGTCGGAACCGGGGAACGCTGGCGGCCGGACTTCTGGAGAGGTTTCCCGAGATCGAAGGTGTAGGCGAACCCGGGCGGTGGGGGATCGTCCATCGACTGGACAAGGACACCTCGGGGCTGATGGTTGTTGCTCGGACCAGGGACACGTATCGGACACTCTCGGCCGCGATTCGTCGCCGCGAGGTGAAGAGGTCTTATCTGGCCCTGGTGCTGGGGCATCCGCCTGCTCCGAGAGGGACAGTCGATGCTCCCATAGGCATCGATCCCAACCGTCCATCGAGACGAAAGGTTGTCGCCGACGGCAAGGCGTCGATATCGCACTACACGGTGACGAGGGAATGGGCGGTGGTCTCGCTGCTCCAGGTCGATCTCGAATCCGGGCGGACCCACCAGATCAGGGTGCACTTGAGTTCGATCGGGCTACCGGTGGTCGGCGATCGCGTCTACGGACGGCCCGGGCCGGTGAACTCGCCCCGCATCTTCCTTCACGCCGCCCGGCTGGGATTCGAGCACCCGCTCGATGGAACCCCTGTCAGCTACGAGTCTCCATTGCCCGCCGATCTCGCCGCCGTGGTCGAGGCTCTCGATCAGTAGAGGAACATAGGCTTGCCGGCCATGTTTCGGAGCAGCGGTTTGTAGCTCTCCGGGTCGTATAGCTCGTCGATATCGACCCTTCGAGATCCTTCCATGACCATCGAGATCGGCACCTGTGTGTATCGGCCGCCCTCGAGCGCCACCATCCTCCCGCTGGTGCCTTCCATGACCATGTCGGCGGCCATGAGACCGTAGTTCTTGGCCACCATGAGGTCCAAGGCGTCGGGGGCCCCCGAGCGCATCAGATAGCCAAGCTGTTGTTGGATGATGCCCTCTCCGGTCTTTCTCTTGATGAGTTCACCGGTTATGGCGCCGATACCCCCCAGTTTCTGATGCCCGTAGGCGTCGGCCTCGCCTCTCTGGACGATGTCTTCGCCCACCATGGTTGCCCCTTCGGAGATGGTCATCATGGCGTATCCGCTCGGGTTCCTGCGCTTGTCGTCGACGAGGAGAGCGGCCAGGCGGTCGATGTCGAATGGGACCTCGGAAATGATCGCCCGGTCGGCGTCTGCGAGGTAAGCGGCGATGAGAGAGGTCTCGCCGCTGTTACGGCCGAACATCTCCACGACGGCGATCCGCTCGTGGGAGCCTGTGGAGGTGCGCAGGTTGTTCAGGAACTCGACCGAGCGCGTGATCGCCGTGGAAAACCCGATGCAGTAGTCGGTTCCATGGATGTCGTTGTCCATGGTCTTGGGAATCGCCACCACCGGGACCCCTTCGGTATGCAAGCGGTGGGCATAGGACAGGGTGTCGTCGCCGCCGATGGGTATCAACGCATCGATGTTCAGGTCGTCGAGAACGGTAAGAACGTGTGAGGTGAGGTCGAAGGGTCCGGGTAGTTCGAGTCCGGCCACCAGGAACTCCGGGACTTCGATGTCTCTGA
>JBFJTO010000319.1:0-2189 GCA_041625295.1 Acidimicrobiia bacterium
AAGAAGAACCCGAATCCGATGTCGCGCACAAGGGATGCCGTCGCCTCGGGTGCGAGATCGATCGCCACTCCCAACTCCTCCAGGACATCGGCAGACCCGCACTTCGAAGATGCCGAACGGTTCCCGTGTTTGGCCACCTTGGCCCCGGCTCCGGCGGCGATCAGCGCGGCCGTCGTCGAGATGTTGAATGTTCCGGTGCGATCTCCTCCCGTCCCGGCTGTGTCCACGACCGGGATCCCGATATCGACACTCACTGCGGCCGCTCGCATCGATTCGACGAGACCGGCGATCTCTTCGACGGTCTCGCCCTTGACGCGAAGCGCGACGAGCAAGGCGGAAATCTGAGCAGGGGTGGCCTCTCCGGCCATCACCTCGTTCATCACCGACCTGGCAGTGTCCCGGTCCAAGTCTTCACCGGAGGTGAGACGCGCCAGCAGATCGGGCCAGTTCATGGCGTTCCAGTTTAGGGCCGGGGTGTCTGGGCCCCTCCGGAGCTCAGACCTCGTCTGCCTCGAACATCTTCCACAGCGCCCAGGCGACCACTGCTCCCGCCAGAGGAGCCACCACGTACACCCAGAAACCGCTGAAGTCGCCCCCGACGAGCGCTGGACCGAACGACCGGGCCGGGTTCACCGACGCTCCCGAGAAGGGAATGCCGGCAAAGTGGACCCCGGTCAAGGTGAGAGCGATCACGACACCGGCGACTCCGGGTGCCTTCTTGGTGACGGCCAGGATGACGAGAACAAAGACGAGGGTGAGGACGAACTCCGACAGCAGACCCGTGCCGGTGTCGCCAAACCGGGTGATCGTCGCCGCCACCTGGGCCTTGGACACCGCCATGCGCAGAACCAGGGAGCCGAGCAGACCTCCGAAGATCTGGGCGATCCAGTATCCGATCAGGTCTGTGGTCGAAACCCTCTTGTCGAGCCACATTCCCAGTGTCACCGCCGGGTTGAAGTGGGCGCCGGATACGTGCCCAAAGGCGTAGATGCCCGCAAGGAGTGCCAAACCGAACCCGAACGGAACCACAACCAACACTGAAACATTCGATCCCAGCGCCGCCAGGATCGACATCGATCCCAACAGCACCAGCACGAACGTGCCGAGAACCTCGGCGAGGTAACGGCGCGTGGCCACTTTTGCCTCCCAAACTTCGATTACGCGACGACAGCCTACGATTCTCCGTCGTGACAGGTCGTGTTTTCCGTTGATCGCCTCCCTCAAATGGGGAGCCGTCATCCTGGGCTCAGCTACCGGCGCACTGATTGCCTCCGTGGCCGCGTTCGTTCTGTGGCTGCCGCTGGCATGGGCGGGAGTCGAGAACGCACCTTTGATCGGTCTCACTTTTGCCGTGTTGATCGGACTGTTCGGATCCGGGTTCGTATCCGGGCGTATGGCCCCGGCCTTCTCACGCTTTCACGGCGCTGTATCCGGACTTGGCCTGGCGACCCTGATCCTGCTGATCGCAAAACTGGGCGGAAGCCCCGCTCCCACCAGCCGGGTCCTGCTGCTGGCTGTGATGGCGGTCATTCTTGGCGGAGCAGGTGGTTTCGTCGCTGGCCGCAGACGGCTTCGCAGGCCGACATGTTGAGACCGGGACGGCCACCGACTGGAGTCGGTACCATTCACGCCACGAGTTCGCCGGGCGGCCGCGGCGCAAGCTGAGGAAAGTCCGGACTCCACAGGGCACGGTGCTGGCTAACGGCCAGGCGGGGCGACCCGACGGAAAGTGCAACAGAGAGCAGACCGCCGATGGCCTTTGGGCACAGGCAAGGGTGAAACGGTGGGGTAAGAGCCCACCAGCGTCCCGGGCGACCGGGTCGGCTCTGCAAACCCCACCGGGAGCAAGGCCAGACAGGGGCGTCGGTGACCCGCCGATCAAGCCCCGGGTGGGCCGCATGAGGCCGACGGCAACGCCGGTCCCAGATGGATGGTCGCCAATGGGCCGAGAGGCCCGGAACAGAATCCGGCTTACAGGCGGACTCGTGCCTTTCGAGAGGGCCCCTTCGGGGGCCTTCTTGACGTTTACCGCGTGTAAGTGGACTTACAAGTAGCCAGTCATTCCCGGGCTTGCCAGGAACCTCGGTTGTATCCCCACAAATGTAACAGGGGCCGCTGACGTTCTTAAGGGTGGCTGCCGAGCATCTTCGAGATAGGGCGGAACGGCAACCGAGCCTCCGGGTCGACCG
>JBFJTO010000320.1:0-2186 GCA_041625295.1 Acidimicrobiia bacterium
ACCGCCCACACGCTCACGCGCCATAACACCAGGAAGATGGCAATGGCGATGAGGATGTTGGCGATGCCCACCAGGGCTCCTACTCAGACTCGTTCGATTATGAGGCCGTTGGCCATTCCGCCGCCCTCGCATATGGCCTGGAGACCGTAACGACCGCCCGATCTGACCAACTCGTGGACAAGGGTCGTCAGCAAACGGGCACCGCTAGCCCCCAGCGGGTGGCCGAGTGCGATGGCGCCGCCATTGACATTCGTGCGGTCCCACAGAGCCATGGGATCGCCACCGCCGTGCTCGAGACGCCAGGCACCGGTCACGGATGCGAATGCCTCGTTGATCTCGAAGAGGTCGATGTCGTCGATGGTCAGACCTGCCCGATCGAGCACCTTAGAGGTCGCCGGAATCGGCCCGGTGAGCATGGTCACCGGATCGACGCCGGCCAGCGAAAAGGAAACAAAGCGCGCCATCGGCTCCAGACCGAGGTCTTCGGCCGTGTCTTCACCCATGATCAGAACCGCGGCGGCTGCATCCGAGATCTGCGACGAGTTCCCTGCGGTGATGACCCCATCGAGCTTGAAAGCCGGCTGAAGACCGGCCAGTTTCTCGAGGGACGTCTCGTAACGGATGCCTTCATCGGAGGTGACGATCTCCTGTGATCCATCGGCGAGCTCGATCGGAACCGGATGGATCTGGGTCTCGAACCGGCCTTCTGTGGTGGCCCGGGCCGCCCGTCGATGAGACTCGAGCGACAGAGCGTCGAGGACCTCGCGGGTGAGGCCCCACTTCTCGGCAACCATCTCGGCGGAAAGGCCCTGGGGCACGAGGCTGTGGTCGTACCGGTTGAGCATCAGCGGTCCAAACGGAAACCCGGGTCCCTGTTGGGCGGTGATACCCATCGGCACCCTGGTCATCGACTCGACACCGGCGGCGATGACCACGTCGTAGGCGCCGGCCATGACACCCTGGGCAGCAAAGTGTGCCGACTGCTGTGACGAACCACACTGACGATCGATGGTGGTTCCGACCACGGATTCCGGGAAACCGGCGGCAAGGGCGGCGTTGCGCCCCACGTTGTTCCCCTGCTCGCCCGTCTGCATTACGCATCCCATGATCACGTCTTCGACGAGTCCGGCATCGATCCCGTTCCGTTCGACGATGGCTTTTAGAGGAATCGAAGCCAGATCAACGGGGTGAATATCCTTGAACTTGCCATTCCGCCGGGCCGTCGGCGTCCGGATGGCATCGACTATCACGGCATTTCGCATCGAAGCTCCTCTAACTCGCTCGTGGAGACGATGGGATTCGAACCCACGACCCCCTGCTTGCAAAGCAGGTGCTCTTCCGACTGAGCTACGTCCCCCGGATCATCTCATGTTACGGCACGAGATGGGCCCGGAGTCCGTGATCTGGCGGCCAACAGGGGCCGTAGATAGAATGCCCCGCCTCCGGTCAGCCGGAGGGTTCGGGCCCATAGCTCAGCTCGGTTAGAGCGCTTCCCTGATAAGGAAGAGGTCCGTGGTTCAAGTCCACGTGGGCCCACCGAACGGCACATCCATCGGAAGATCGATGTTCGAGCATCGCAGCCCGGGAGTCAGCCGCTCGCCAGCGCCTTGATCTCGGCGATGCCTTCTTCGACACTCATCGATCGCCCTCGCGCAAACGCCCGGGAACGCAGACCCGGATCCAGATCTCCCAACCCGGCTGCCTCGATCCGTAGAGTCCTGTCTTCGTAGGGGGGAAGAATCATCCCCAAATCACTTCTCAGCTTGTCCGCAAATCCGAGAAGGGCGGCGGCCTCTTCGGACTCGCCCAGTGTTTGTTGCCAGTAAGCCACACCCTGAACCGTGTGCGAGAGGCACCCATACGCACCGATGTCGAGAAACCCATCGGTGGCGGTCCGGACATCATCGGAATTGACCGTCTCGCCGTACGAGTGGGCTGCCCAGATGCGGGCATCGGCTGCATGAGCAACGAGATTCGGTATCGGACGAGCATCCACCATCTTCTGATACTCATCGAAGAAGGGACGAGCCTCTGCGGCTCTTCCAAATGACCAAAGAGCGTTCGCCAACAGCAAGGTGGAGAAAGCCACACCGCCGAAATCGTTGACCTCCTTGTGGATAGCAAGGGCGCGCTCGAAACACTCGGTGGTCTCGTTTTCTGACAGAAGGCCCCCACCCACCACCCCC
>JBFJTO010000321.1:0-2183 GCA_041625295.1 Acidimicrobiia bacterium
GAACCCGAAGGTGCGATGGTCCACCTGATCGGCTCCATATCGGTTCCGTAGATGCTCCTCGGCGATGGCCATTCCGACCCCGGTGCCAAAACCCTGCCCGAGCGGGCCGGTGGTCATCTCTATCCCGAGATCGTGGTTGATCTCGGGGTGGCCTGCGGTGTGGCTCCCCCACTGGCGGAACGCTTTGATGTCGTCGAGGCTGAGCGGAAATCCGGAAAGATGGAGAAGCGAATACAGGAGCATGGAGCCATGACCGTTGGAGAGAACGAAACGGTCGCGGTCGGGCCAGGTCGGGTGGTCTGGGTCCACGGTGAGGAACCGGGTCCACAGCGTGACGCCGATGTCGGCCATGCCCATGGGCATGCCGGGATGGCCGGAATTCGCCTTGGCGACGGCGTCCATGACAAGGCCCTTGATCGTTGCTACGGCGAGGTTTTCAAGATGAGAAGACATTGCGGTCGAGGGTAGTGGCCGGTGGATCGTCGGCAGGCCGCGCTCGGCGCCTAGCTCCACTACAGCAGCGCCAAAACCGCCGAAACTGCTTCGTCAACCGACATGGCGACCGTCCTGATCTCGAGATCCGGCGAGCCCGGGGACTCGTAAGGGTCGTCGATCCCTGTGAATCCGGTGATCTCGCCAGCCCTGGCCCGGGCATACAGGCCCTTGGGATCGCGGCGCTCGCACACATCGAGGGGCGTGTTCACATACACCTGGAAGAAGTCGATTCCAGCTTCGCGGTGGCGAATTCTCACCGCCTGGCGGTCCGCCCGATACGGACTTATGACCGGAACTAGTGACACCACACCGGCATCGGCGAAGAGAAGGGCAACCTCGCCCACCCGTCGCACGTTCTCGGAGCGGTCCTTTGCGCTGAACCCGAGGTCGGCGTTGAGGCCATGTCGGACGTTGTCGCCGTCGAGCAGGTAGGCGGAGCGTCCGGAGTTGATGAGCGCCTCTTCGACCCTGGTGGCGATGGTCGACTTTCCGCTCCCCGACAGGCCGGTGAACCACACGGTGGCCCCACGACCACCCGTCACCGCGTTGCGAGTGGATCGTGAAACCGCCCCAGCCTGCCAAACCACTTCACTCATGCGGGAACCCCCAAGATCATCCCGGCACCCACGGTGTTGTTGGTCGACTCATCGACGAGGATGAACGAACCGGTGTCCCGGTTGCGGCGGTACTCGTCGAAGAAGAGCGGCACCGTGGTCCTCAAGGTGATTCGGCCGATCTCGTTGAGTTCAAGTTGGCCGGCGTCCGTATCGCGATGCCCCGTGTTCACATCCAGGCGGTATTGCAGATCCTTCACCAGCGCCCTCGCCCAGCGGGTGGTCTGCTTGATGGCGTACTTGTTTCCGGGTCGCAGCGTGTAACCCTCAGCCAGCCAGCAGACCATGGCGTCGATGTTCTGGTCCACCTGGGGCCGGTTCTTGGGCCGACAGATCATGTCCCCACGGGAAATATCGATCTCGTTGTTGAGACGCATGACCACCGACATAGGCGGAACCGCCTCGGCAACCGGTCCGTCGGCGGTGTCGATCGAAGCGATGGTGCTCTCGAAGCCCGACGGGAGCACCAACACGTCGTCGCCGGGTTTGAACACCCCGCCGATCACCTGCCCGGCATAACCCCGGAAATCCTGATTCTCCATGGTGTGCGGGCGGATCACGTATTGGACGGGAAACCGGCAGTCGATGAGATTGCGGTCCGAAGACACATAGATGTCTTCGAGCAGATGCAGCACCGACAAGCCCCGATACCAGGGCATGTTGGAGGATTCGTTGACCACGTTGTCACCTTTGAGAGCCGAGACCGGCACGAACCGGAGGTCGCCGATCTCGAGCCGGGACGCGAACTCTTTGAAGTCGGAAACGATCTGCTCGTAGGTTTCCTCGCCGTAATCGACGAGATCCATCTTGTTGACACACACGACCAGGTGGGGAACCCCCAACATCGACGCGATGATGCAGTGTCTCTTGGTCTGCTCCAGCACCCCTTTGCGAGCATCGATGAGGATCAAGGCGATGTCAGCGGTGGATGCACCGGTAACCATGTTGCGGGTGTACTGGATATGGCCGGGGGTGTCGGCGAGAACGAACTTCCTCTTCGGAGTCGCGAAGTAGCGGTAGGCGACGTCGATCGTGATGCCCTGCTCGCGCTCGGCCCTCAGACCGTCGGTGAGC
>JBFJTO010000322.1:0-2180 GCA_041625295.1 Acidimicrobiia bacterium
AGCGACTTTTGCGGGACTCACCGGTCACGCAGTGCTGACAAGCCTCACCGAATATCCTGAATCGGTCAGCCCGCACACCGAGCTCGGCCAATGGGCTGACGCGGTCGTGGTTGCCCCGGCCACCGCCGCCACCCTCGCGAGAATGGCCGCAGGGCTTTCCGAGGACGCTCTGTCCGCTCTGGTTCTCGCCACCGAATCGCCGCTGATCGTCGCACCGGCGATGCACGCCGAGATGTGGAACAACCCGGCCACCCAGCGTTCGATCAAGAGTCTCATCGCCGACGGCACCCACATCCTGGGACCGGCCGATGGAGCCCTCGCTGGTGGCGACGAGGGGGTCGGCAGGATGGTTGAACCGGATGAGATCCTTGCCGCTGTCGACGAGATCCTCTCGGGATCTCTGAGCGGCGTGGCGGTGTTGGTCACGGCCGGGGGAACCCGGGAGCCCATCGACCCCGTGCGGTTTCTGGGCAACCGCTCATCGGGCCTGATGGGCCACGAGATCGCAGACGAGGCTGCCAGACGAGGGGCATCCGTGGTCCTCATCACCACCTCTGGTCTGTCTTGTCACCATGCCATCAAGCGGATCGACGTGGAGACCGCCCAGCAGATGTCAGCCGAGGTGTCCACCCTCCTTGTCGACGTTGCGGTCATGGCAGCGGCGGTTGCCGACTTTCGCCCCAAGCATCCCGCCTCAGCCAAGCTCTCCAGGGCCGACGGACCGCCAGTGCTCGTCCTGGAACCGACTCCGGACGTGTTGGCCGGGCTGGCCGCCCGTGAGAATCCTCCCTTCTTGGTCGGATTTGCGGCCGAGACCGGCTCATTGGAGCGCGCCGTGGAGAAGGCGAACAGCAAAGGTGTCGACCTGATGGTCGCCAACGACGTCACAGCCGAAGGTGCCGGTTTTGGGACCAGTACCAATGTGGTCACGATCATCGACAAGGAGGGGGGGATCGACCAGTGGCCGTTGATGACAAAGCGGGAGGTCGCAGAGAGACTCTGGGACATGGTCGAGCACCACATCTCGGGAAGGTATCCTCGCTCGCTGTGAGCAGTTCATGGTCGTTCAGTTCCGAGTCGGTCACCGAAGGCCATCCAGACAAAGTGGCAGATGCCATCTCCGACGCTGTACTGGATGCCGTTCTCGCGAAGGAGCCCACGGCAAGGGTCGCCTGCGAAACCCTGGTGACCGAGAACAGGGTGATAATCAGCGGTGAGACTTCCGTGGATCCGGGCTCGATCGACGCCATCACCAGGGAAGTGATCCGGGAAATCGGATATGAGAAGATCGATGGATTCCGGGCCGACGAGGTAGCCATCGAAGTGTTGATGCACTCCCAGAGCCCTGACATCGCGGTGGGCGTGCAGCGCAACCCCGGAGCGTGGGACGGCGAGCGATTCCTCGATCTCAACGCTCTCGGCGCGGGTGACCAGGGTTTCGTTTTCGGGTTCGCATGCGATGAGACCGACGCCCTCATGCCCATGCCGATCTACCTCGCTCATCGCCTTGCTCAGCGTCTCACCGAAGTGCGACGCGACGGAACCCTCGACTACCTCCGGCCCGACGGGAAGACCCAGGTGTCCGTGGACTACCGGGATGGTCGGGCGGTTGGAGTCAGGAGCGTCCTAGTCAGTGCCCATCACGCACCCGGAGTCGATCAACGCGTTCTCGAGAAGGAGATCACCCAGGCGGTGATCCGACCCGTGCTCGCCGGCCACACCGAGGAGATACCCACCATCCTGGTCAATCCCACCGGAAGATTCGAGCAGGGGGGCCCTGCGGCCGACACCGGCCTGACCGGCCGAAAGATCATCGTTGACACCTACGGCGGGTATGCCCGCCACGGCGGAGGTGCCTTTTCCGGAAAGGACCCGACCAAGGTGGATCGCTCGGCGGCCTATGCGGCTCGCCATGCTGCCAAGAACGTCGTAGCTGCCGGGCTGGCGTCGAAATGCGAGATCCAGCTTGCCTATGCGATCGGCCGGCCCGATCCGTTCTCCATCCACGTGGAGACGTTCGGAACCGCAGCGCTCGACCCCGAACGGACCGAACGGATCGTTGCTGAGATCTTCGACTTCCGACCGGCGGCGATCATCAACCGTTTGAGGCTGTGCAGGCCCATTTATCGGGCCACCACCTCGTACGGTCACTTCGGGCGCGCCGGATTTCCATGGGAGGA
>JBFJTO010000323.1:0-2170 GCA_041625295.1 Acidimicrobiia bacterium
GGGGTGCATTCGACCGTTTCTTCGCACCCGTCGAGCGCTACGGAGGAACCGTCGCACGCCTGCTCGGCGACGCCATCCTCGCGTACTTCGGGGCACCAACAGCACATGAGGACGACCCGGAGAGGGCCGTTCTGGCCGGTCTGGCCATTCTCGAGTCGATGGAACCCTATGCCCGTGAAGTCAAGGCCCGACACGGGATCGAGTTCGCGGTTCGAGTGGGGATCAACACCGGTCTCGTGGTCGTCGCTGACCTGGGAACGGAGTCATACAGCGAGTACACCGCTCTCGGTGACGCCGCCAACGTCGCAGCCCGCATGGAACAGACCGCCGAACCTGGCACGGTCAGGATCGCCGAGGCAACCCACCGCCTGGTGGCACCCTTGTTCGAATTCGAGGATGTGGGTGCTCTGGAAGTCAAAGGCAAGAGCGCCCCGATAAAGGCCTTCCGGGTTCTGCGAACAAAGACCAAGCGCGGCCGCCTGCGCGGCATCGAAGGCTTCTCCGCCCCGCTCATCGGGCGAGACGCCGAGCGGGAGAAGCTGCGGAGTGTGCTGGACTCGCTCATTGCAGGTCGGGGGGCCATCGCAGCCCTCATTGGTGACGCCGGGCTTGGCAAGTCCCGCCTGGCCTCTGAGCTGAGAGAACTCACCGCCGGGACCGGGACGGTGAATTGGCACCAGGGAAGAGCCCTCTCCTACGACACCGAGACCCCGTTCGCGCCGTTCGTCGATCTCCTAAACGACATGTGCGGAATCCAATCCGAACAGGATCTCGAGATCCGTCGCGCCGCCCTGGGAGCCCACGCCGTCGCTCTTGTCGGCGACCAAGCCGCTCACGCGGTCACGTATCTGTCCACGCTTCTCGGAATCCCCCCCACTCCTGAGGAGGAAGAGACTCTCAAGTACCTCCCTCCCCCGGTGCTCAGGGACCGGGTTTTCAAGTCGGTCGTGGAGATGATCACCTCTGCAGCCGCCGCAAAGCCACTGGTGCTGGTCATCGATGACCTTCATTGGGCGGATTCCACCTCCCTGGAGCTGTTCGAGGCCCTGCTGCCCATAACCGACCGGGTCCCGCTTTTGATCCTCGCCATGTTCAGAGGCCAGCGCGACAACGGTGCCTGGAAGATCCATGAGATCGCCGCACGCGAGTATCCCCATCGCTACTCGGCTCTCGAGTTGCGACCACTCACCGAAGACCAATCCGCAGACCTGATCCGAGCGCTTCTCCACATCGAAGGCATACCGGCAACCCTGCGCCGCCTCGTGCTCGAGAAGTCGGAAGGAAACCCGTTCTTTGTCGAGGAGGTTCTCCGGACCTTGCTCGACTCGGGTGTGGTCGTGCGCGACGGCGACCGCTGGGTGGCCACCGAAGATGTCGCCGATGTTGCGGTCCCCGACACCCTGGCTTCGGTGGTGCAGACCCGCCTCGATGCCCTCGACACAGAGGTCCGCCGCGTGCTCCAGGCGGGCTCGGTGGTTGGCCGCGACTTCGGTGTGGCCATTCTCACCGAACTGACGGATCTCGGCTCGGACGTTCCCGGCGCCCTCGACGTCCTGCTGAGACGCGAACTCATCGTCGAGAGCCAGAACCTTCCCGAACGCACCTTCACTTTCCGCCACGCATTCACGCGAGATGTCGCGTACTCGACTTTGCTACAAAGCACCCGCCGCGACTTCCATCGCCTGGCCGGAAAGTGGTTGGAGGAGCGCCACCCTGATCGGGTCAACGATCTGGCCCGCCACTTCCTGGGAGCTGACGAGCCCACCCGGGCCCTCCCCTTCGTGGTCGCCTCCGGAGACCGCTCCTTCCACGCCTTCTCGATCCCCGAGGCGATCCGCTATTACCGCACCGCCATAGACCTCTTCGGCGACGGCGACGACGTGGATCTGGCTCGCCGCGCCTACGAAGGCCTGGGCGGTTCTCTGGCATTTGCAGGCGACGTCGATGCCGCCATCGCCACCTACCAGGAGATGATCGCCCTCGGCGAGCGCACGCAACATGCACCGACGCGTGTGTCCGGTCTCAACAAACTGGCGATGACGCAGGCTTACATGCTGGGGCGAATGGAGGAGGCAGAACAGCAGCTGCTCAACGCCAGGGAGGTCGCCGAGGAGTCCAACGACCTGACCGGATTGGCCGAGTTCCACGTCGTCTATTGCGCTGTGAACAC
>JBFJTO010000324.1:0-2147 GCA_041625295.1 Acidimicrobiia bacterium
ACGGGAAACACGGACTCGACCGCATCGGCGATGAAGACCGCGTCGAACTCGAGCCCCTTGGCTTGATGCAGGGTGGTCAGGGTGAGAGTGTCGACCCCGGGAGCGGAATATCCAAGCAACGGCGTGGCTTCGAAGTCCTCGTTTGAGGTCGTTTGCCGGTATTCCATCAACGACATGTCGGGATCGCGCTCTTCCTGTCTGCCCAGGGCCTGGGCAAACGAGCTCCACGCAGCCCGGTAGTCGATTGCGCCGGGTTCGGCCGCGACTGCGTCGAACTGTGGAAGGGTCGTCCATGCGTGCCAGAAACCGTCCAGGGCGCTTCCTTCGGTGGCCCAGGTCGCCTCCGATAGCAACTCCGCCAGCGGTCGGCCGTTGTCGACATGTTTGGCGAGAGTGTCGGGCCAGGTTGCCGAGTTCCGAACCTTGATCCGGTGGAGCTCCCTCTCGCGAGAGATCGGGGTCCGGTAGAGGAAACCAAGCAGGATCCTGCGGACGAGACCGTCGAGCTCTTCGCTCTCGATCCCCCGTGCCGTGAGCACCGCGGCTCTTCCGAGGTCGAACACGGCTTGAACGGCGGGATGGTCGACGAGTCTCATGTCGGGCTGATCGTGGGGGATTGAGCGACGTGACAAGGCTCGGGAGAGTTCTGGCAGCAGGCGACGCTTGGATCGGAGGAGCACCGCGATGTTCGAATACGGAATCCGATCCGCGAGGTGTAGTCGTTCCGCCTCCGAGGCGATCCACTCGGCCTCAGCAGACGCCTGGTCGAAGACGTAGGCGAGAACAGAGCCGGCGTGGGGGGCCGGGTTTACGGGTCCGGTGGCTCCCGGGAGTGAGCCCGGGCCGGTGATTCTCAATGCCGACTCCAGGATCGCGGCCGGCACCCGGAAGCTGTCGGTAAGCACGATGCGACGCGCCGGGAATCCGTCGGCGCTGGGAAAACGGTTCGGGAAATCGGCGACGTTGTCGAGGCTGGCTCCCCTGAAGCTGTAGACCGATTGATACGGATCGGCGGCCACCGTGAGGTTGCGGTGATCGACTGTCAGCCGGTCGACCAGTGCCGCCTGCGCCGGCGACGTGTCCTGGTACTCGTCGATTATCACGTAGCGGGCAGCGACGAGCTGACGCAGCTGCGGATCATCGAGAGCCGTGATAGCCGTGGTGAGCAGCGTCCCGTAGTCGGTTCGTTCCCGACGATCCAGTTCCGAGAGATAGGTCCGGAAGAACTCGGGCAGGCGACGCCACCGGGGTCTTGTCGTGGCACGCTCCTCGAGATCTTCGGGAGTGATCATCCGCTCCAGGCATCTGAGAATGAAGTCGGTGGTGTCCGCGGCGAAGGTGGCTGTGTTGAGAAGGTTTCTCTGGCCGGAGGGCCACAGGCTCGGATCCTCCTTGCCAAGCAGATCGGAGATCAGGGCGACCTGTTCGGGCCCGGTGAGGATGTTCTGTGGTTTTCCCGCCGCCTCCAGGAGGCGGGCCGCAAAGCTGTGGAAGGTCGAGGAGGAGATCGCCGTGACCGACCGGTCCACTGCGTGAGCCACCCGTCTTCGCAAGTCTGTGGCCGCACGGCGTGAGAAGGTCAAGATGGCGACCTGATCTCCTCGATCGACGACCTCTCTGATCAGGAAGGCGGCTCGCCTGACCAGGAACTCGGTCTTTCCGGCACCGGGACCTGCCACGACGATCTGGGGACCGTCGAAGGCAGTGATAGCGTCATCCCACTGGCCGGGGTGGATTCGCCAGTCCGGCGGTGCGGTCATGCCGCCCTGTGGAGCAGGCGGCATGGGCAGCCGGATGCCGATCCCGAATAGGCGATTTCTCCGGCGATTCCGGCGGAGGTCAGATTGTCGATGGCGGTCTTGAATTCGTCTTGCATGCCCTCAAGGTATGCCATGCCTGTGACAGATTTCACACCGCTTCTCCTTCCTCGGACCAGGCGGGGCAGATTCCCTGGAATGCGCACCAGCCGCAGAGCTTGCCTCGCCGAGGTGGAAAGCGGTCCCCGGCGATCGCAACGTCAATGGCCTCCCAAAGAGCATTCAGTTGTCGCTCCATCGCATCGAGCTGAGAGTCGTCAACAGAGAGTGAGTACATCGTGGGGCCGTTCAGATACAGAAGCCTGAGTTGACCCGGCGTCTCACCGGTTC
>JBFJTO010000325.1:0-2135 GCA_041625295.1 Acidimicrobiia bacterium
ATCCTCGAGTTGGCACACGCAATCCGGGCCGTGACGAGTTCGTCGTCCGAAATCGCATTCCTTCCCAGGCCCACTGACGACCCCAATGTGCGCTGCCCCGACATCACACGTGCCAAGAGTTTGCTGGATTGGGAGCCAACGGTCACGCTCGCCGACGGCCTCAAGCGGACCCTCCCTTGGTTTCGCGACCGGCTCGCATGAACTGGGCGGAGTGGTGGGTCACTGAGCTCGAGGCCGACCCCGCATACCGGGAGACCGTTACGCCTCTGGTGCTGGACTTGCTCGCCCCGGCTCCTGGAAAGCTCTATCTGGACGCGGGTTGCGGCGAGGGGAGTGTTGCGCGAACTGTTCTGGCGGCTGGCGCCCGGGTTGTGGGTGTCGACTCGTCGCTGGACCTGCTTCGCAAGGCAAGACAGGCGATTCCGGTGGTCGCGTGTGAACTCCCGAGCCTCGCCTGCATCGCCGATTCCGCCTTCGACGGTGGCTTCATGTCGCTCGTGCTCGAGCACGTGGAGGACTATCGAACCGCGCTCTCCGAGGTTGCCCGGGTCGTCAAACCGGGCGGTGTCTTCGCACTGGTCGTCAACCATCCGTATTTCACCGCACCGGACTCCGCGCCGGTCGTCGACCCCGAAGAAGAGACTCTGTGGCGCCCGGGCAGTTACCTGGACCGAGGGTGGACCGACGAACCGACAGGACAGGGGTCGGTCCGATTTCATCATCGTCCGATGGCTGATCTTCTGACCGGTGCATCGGAAGTCGGTTGGGATCTTCGACGCCTGGTCGAATTGGGTGCCACGGAGTCGCAGGTCGAACGAATGCCACTACTAGCGGGCCAGCGCCACATCCCTCGCCTTCTTGGTGTTCGTTGGGTGCGACGGGGCGCGACAATGGCCGGGTGATCCGCCCCAAGACCTCCGAAATCCCCGATGCTCCGGGTGCATACATGTTCAGGGATCGCAACGGACGGGTCATCTACGCCGGCAAGGCCAAATCCCTTCGAAAGAGGGTCTCGTCCTACTTCGGCAGGGACCTTCCGGCGCGGA
This sequence comes from Acidimicrobiia bacterium, assembly GCA_041625295.1. GTDB lineage: Bacteria > Actinomycetota > Acidimicrobiia > Spongiisociales > ZC4RG35 > JBFGRR01. The sequence goes on from JBFJTO010000325.1 coordinate 1,047, forward strand.
CCCAACAGATGGTGGACTCCGCTGAGACGGTTGAGTGGATAATCGCCGACTCCGAGGTGGCCGCGCTCATGTTGGAGTACTCGCTCATCAAACGGCACCGACCCCGGTTCAATATCCGACTCAGAGATGACAAGTCGTATCCGTACCTGGCGATCACGCGTTCTGACGACTGGCCGCGGGCCCGAGTGATGCGCGGGCGCAAGCGCAAGGGAACCGAGTACTTCGGTCCGTTTGCGCACACCTACGCGATCCGAAAGACTCTCGATCTGCTGCTGCGCACGTTTCCGGTCCGAACCTGTTCGGATGGAGTCTTTCGCCGGCAGAAGAGCCAGGGAAGGCCCTGCCTGTTGTTCCACATCGAGAAGTGCTCGGGGCCTTGTGTGGGCGAAGTGGACCGTGCCGAGTACGACCAGATGGTCGATGGTTTGGCCGAGTTCCTAAAGGGCGATACGGAAGGAGTTGTGGCCGATCTGCAAGACCAGATGTGGGGTGCATCCGACCGGGAAGAGTTCGAGCTGGCGGCCCGATATCGGGACCGCCTCGCCGACGTGGAGCGGGCGGTGGCTCGCCAAGAGGTGGTCACCGACCGTCCTGAAGACTTCGATCTGATCGCCCTTTACGGCGACGACCTCGAGGCCTCCGTGCAGGTGATATACGTGCGCCGCGGGAGAGTTGTCGGCCGGCTCGGGTCGGTGGTGGATCGCGTGGAGGATGTGGACGACCAGGAGCTCATGACCGGACTGCTTCGCGAACTGTATGGCGAAGAAAAACCACCCCGTTTGGTGGCCGCAGCGGTTCTCCCGGCGGAGCTCGAGACGGTATCGGCATGGCTGTCGGAACGGCGCGGCTCCCGGGTTGAGGTCAGGGTCCCTCAACGCGGCGCCAAACGCCGGCTCTTGGAGACGGCCACCGTCAACGCCCAGGAGGCGTTTGGACGCCACCGCCTCCGCCGCCAGTCGGATCACAACGCACGCGCCAAGGCGCTGCGTAGCCTCATGGAGGTTCTGGACCTGCCTGACGCTCCCTTGCGGATCGAGGCCTACGACATCTCGACTCTGCAGGGAACCAACACGGTGGCATCGATGGTGG
>JBFJTO010000326.1:0-2134 GCA_041625295.1 Acidimicrobiia bacterium
AGCGCCAGCGCTGCAGCACTCACCGTGCGCATCCGCTTCTGACGCTCGACCATTCCGGCCTCGGCGAGGTTGCCAGGCGCGAGATCAGCCCCGGAACAGAAGTCGCCTCCAGCGCCGGTGACGACCAGGACCCGCTGTGACGACGACTCGAATTCGGAGAAGGTCGACTCCAGGTCTGGCCACGCCGAGGCGGCGATGGCGTTCCTTCGTGCGGGATTGTCGAGAGTGACGATGCGAATACGACCGGAATCATCTGTACGGATCACCGTCGCGAGCCTAGGCAAAAGGAGGTGACATGCGTGAGATCGGGTATAGCGTGGCTCCAATGGGTTTCAATCCGTTCCGACCGGGGTCCCGGGGACCGGCTGACATCGCGATGGTTGTTGGAGCAATCATCGTGACGGCCGCGGTGGTGGTATGGGCGATCTTGGGCTAACAGTCTCGGCGGTCCAGCCCCATGCGGCACGCAAGCCTTATCTGTGCCCGGGCTGCGACGGCACCATCCCCCCGGGGACTTTTCATCTCGTCGTGGTCCCCGATCTCGAACCCGATCTGCGCCGCCACTGGCACCATGGTTGCTGGCACAAGGACGGACGGCGCCGCCTGGGCAGGAGTCAGGGATCGCGGACCTGAAGACCAAATACTGCAAGACCCACGCCCAGTGCGGCCCAGGCGAAAACGACGGCGATCGCGTGGCCGAACGAGACCGACCCGGCAGATCCGATGCCGATACCGGCGGACAGGTCGCCGAAGTCGCCGATCATTCGGCTCGTCGCCAGGCTGAGCGAGACCTCCTGCCAGGGCCGCCACAAAGCAAGAATGCCCTCGCCGAACGAAAAGGCCAGAGCTACGCCGATGGCGGGACCTATCGATCGGAACAGACCGGTGGCGGCAAAAGCGATCGCCACCCAGGTGAACTCTGTGAGACCTGCCTTCAAGATGATGGACAGCCACTCCGAGGCCGCCAGAGCACCCGAGCCTTCGGCGAAGACCATCGCCAACACCGCCCAGCCCGCGATCGCGGCCAAGGTGGCCATCCAGGCCGCGACGGTCGTCACCAGGGTCTTGGCCAGCAGATGCATCCAGCGACGGGATTCGAGCGTCAGTGCAAACGGCCAGATCGCCGTACCCGTCTCACCACCGAGTAGAACGACGGCAAGCACGACCGGAAACCACGTCTGGCCGAGAGCCTGGGCTGCCCCAAAGGCATAAGCATTCGGCTTGACGATCGCCGGCATACCCGGAATCGCCTCAGGGCTGATCGACGGAACCAGCAGCAGGAGCACTGCCACCAAAGCCATCACGGCCGCGAGAATCACCACCATGACCCAGTAGAGGCGGCGTTTGAGCAGCTTGATCAGCTCGGCGCGTAACAGTCCGATCATGATTGTCCGGTCAACCCGAGAAAGACCGACTCCAGACTCGTCCTCTCCGGAACCAACATGGATGGATACACCTCCGCCCGGGCGAGCACTCTGGACAACTCGGCACCGTCTTCGGCCGCAACGCTGATGGTGGCACCCACCCGGTTGGGCAGGTAACCGGCCGCGAGCAAGGCCGTCATCGCTGATTCGGGATCGGAGACTTCGATCAGGTACCTGCCCGAAGACCCGACAACAGCTGCCAGAGGGCCGGCGCCGACGTTCTTTCCCCGATCGATGACGACAATGTGGTCGGCAAGATCTTCGATGTCGCTCAAGTCATGGCTCGAGACCACGACCGTCTTGCCGCGTTCATCGACGAGGGCACGCAGCTTGTGTCTCAAGGCCACCTGCCCGGCGGGATCCAGACCATCGAGCGGTTCATCGAGCAGCAGGACGTCGGGGTCGCCCAGCATGGCCATAGCGAGGGCTAGACGTTGGCGCATACCCTTCGAATAGCCCTCCACCTTCCGCGACGCAACGGAGGAGAGATCCATGAACTCCAGCAGGCCGGGGATCTCGCTGCGACCGTGCCCGAGCACGAACGCGGCCGTGCGCATGTTGTCGGTGGCCGAGAGCGTCTTCAGGACACCAGGCTCCTCGACGATGGCGCCGACCCGCTTGACGATCCTCGAGGTGTCGGGCCCCACCCGCATCCCGAGGACGTCGATGGTCCCGGACTGGGCCCTGGTGAGCCCGAGGCAGGCCCGAAA
>JBFJTO010000327.1:0-2114 GCA_041625295.1 Acidimicrobiia bacterium
CACACAGCGTGAGCGCCACACGGACGTCCTCGGGCACCGCCGCCCTGCCCAATGCGGCCGCCCGGGCTGCTGCGATGGCACCAACAATGGCCTCGAGAGCCGGCGTGCGCTCGGGGATTTCGAGTCGTGCCACCAGACCGAGAACCCAACCGGCGTCGGGTCCGGGCGTGCCGAATCCGGGACCGGTCGGCATGTCGCCGGGGGCAGAGATCACTCCCGGTCTTCGTGCCGGATCCCAATTGTCGGCCGGGCCGGGTGCAGCGTCCCGCGGCGGCCTGGATGGCACCTCAATGTTGGGCTGTTGAGCCAAGGTCTCTCCTCGAAGATGGGATCGATTGATTGGCCAGGAGGCTACTCGGGTCGACCATTGTCGGTCAGATGGCGATGGTGCCAGTCGAGAATCGCCTCGAAGCGCTCAACGCGATGGCGAGGCTTGCCACTGCGACTCATCTCGTGACCTTCCCCCGGGAACCGGAGCATCTCGGTCTCCACCCCGCTGCGAAGAAGAGCGACCAGGTACTGCTCGCCTTGCTCGATCGGGCACCGGAAGTCCTCTTCCGAGTGAATTATGAGAGTTGGCGTCGTGACCCCGGATGCAAGCGAAAGCGGGCTATTGTCCCACCACTCGCCCCATCCCGTCGGATAGTCGGCACCGGTGTATGCGGCCGGAAAGGTGGTCCCGATGTCGGAGGTCCCTGCAAAGCTCGGATAGGAGAGCAGGCCCCTCTCGACGACCGCCGAGGCGAAGCGGTGGTCTGTGGCGATCATCCACGCGCACAGAAACCCGCCGTACGAGCCTCCCATGATTCCGACCCTGTCACGATCGAGTCTTGGATATCGATCCAGCGCGGCTTCAAGAGCTGCGGTCACATCGGCAACGTCGACCACTCCCCAACCGTCTTCGGTAACGGCACGCAGGTGTTCCAACCCGCGCCCCGAGGAGCCGCGCGGGTTGCATGCCACCACCCCGAATCCTGCCCCGGCGTAAACCTGGAACTCGTCAAAGAACCCGAATCCGTACTGGGTGGCGGGACCGCCGTGGATGTTCAACAAGACAGGGACCGGCTCACTCCCCTCTGGAAGGTAGACCCAGGTGTCCACGTCGCCGTGTCCGGTCTCGGTCCGGAAGTGTTCGGATTCGATCAAAGGAACGGCGTTTCCGAGCCTGGTTATGGCCCGTTCCAAACCGTCCGAGAGTATGAACAACTCCCCCGCCGACGACTGCGAGCTGGCCGTGAATGCAACCACGCCCCGAGCCGCGCCAAATCCGTTCACAACGCGAAGTCCCCCGGCCAAACGCTCCACGGACCCATCGGGGGCCACCGCAATCAGCCCATTGCTGCCGGCGTCCTCGTGGCCGACGACGGCCTTGTCGCCGATCCATCTGATCTTTGTCGACTCCGGCGACGATCCGGCCGAGCGATCGAGATGGCCGGTCAGATCGGTGAGCGATCCATCGTCCTCGAGCCGATGCAAGCTGGCCACGGCGGGCCAGGTCGGTGTCGAGATCCCGATCAGGTGCAGAGATCCGTCTGATCGGTACGAGACTGCGTTCCAGAGCCCCCGACGGCCAACCCTCGTGACCTCACCGGTCGCGACGACCACTTCCCAGACATCGTTGCCAAGGGTGAGTCCACCATCGCGATCCGATAGGAAGGCGATGCGGGTTCCATCCGGGCTCCATGCGGGACCCTCCTCATTAAATCCGCCCGGGGTGAGGCACACCGGTTCGGCCTCCCCGCCTGGATCGATCAGCCAGATGTGGCGCCTCCTGTCGAAGAGCATCCCCCGGTTGTCGAACCGATAGGGAAACTGCCCGATTCGTCTAGGTCGGCGCTTGCGTTCCTCGTCGCTCAACCCGGCCCACTCCTCTTCCCAGGTGACGGCAACGACCGCCACCCTGGAACCGTCGGGCGACCACTGAATCTCTTCGATGCCGAGATCGAACGAGCTGACGACGGACCCTTCGCCACCCCCGGAGGGCATCACCACCAGTTGGGCGATCTTCTTCTCCATGACGCGCGCAAAGGCAAGTCGGCTTCCGTCGGGGGACCAACGAGGAAGGAAGTCGCCCGGCCCAGCGGTGAACTGTCTGACCCCGAACTTGTCGGCCA
>JBFJTO010000328.1:0-2094 GCA_041625295.1 Acidimicrobiia bacterium
ACACGATCCGCAAGCCGTATGTGTCTGAACTGGCCGGCGACGGATGCCCCGAATGCCTCGGGATCATCCGGCAAGAATCCCGCCAGTTCGCCATCGAGATCGAGCTCGAACTCACTCAGCGATCGCCGACGACACGAGCAGCTCTCCAGCGGCCATTCACCGAGGATGGACGGTCCGGCGTGCATCCGGACCTGGGTCTTGGTGAACAGAATCCTCGCCGGCGTCGACGCCCCTCCAGCCAGTCGCAGCAACCCCTCGAATTCCATGCCGGAACGGTAACCCCGTCCCGGCATCGAAGATGGCTATGCAGTGAACCGTCTCAACCGCAGACTATTGGTGACCACAGAGACGCTGGAGAAGGCCATCGCCGCTCCGGCGATCATCGGGTTCAAGAGTCCAAAAGCGGCCAACGGGATACCTGCGGAGTTGTAGAAGAAGGCCCAGAACAGGTTCTCCTTTATGGTCCGGAAGGTTTTTCGGGCCACGGCCATGGCCCGGACCACGAGCACCGGGTCACCGGACATGAGCACGATGTCTCCGGCCTCGATCGCAATATCGGTGCCTGTTCCGACGGCCACTCCGAGATCCGCCTGGGTGAGGGCCGGGGCATCGTTCACTCCGTCACCCACAAACGCCACCACGGCACCGGACTCCTGGAGTCTGCGCACTTCCATGGCCTTGTCACCGGGCATCACCTCAGCGAGCACCCGGGAGATCCCGACCGAATCGGCAATGGCCTGGGCGGTCCGCCGGTTGTCGCCGGTGATCATCGCCACGTCGACACCCATCGCAAACAGCTGCTGAACGGCCGTCGCCGATGACGGTTTGACGGTGTCGGCAACCGCGATGACACCGCGAACTTCGCCATCCCATCCCGCATAGAAGGCGGTCCTCGCCGACGCTTCGAGATCCGCGAGCACGGTCTCGAAGCGCTCCGGCACGATCAAGCCCACATCGGCCATCAGCTTGGGTCGCCCCACACTCACAACCACACCGTCGATGGACCCGCGCACGCCCATTCCCGCGAAGCTCTCGAACTCGGTGACAGGGCCGAGCACCAGGTCGCGCTCCTCGGCGCCCAGGGCAACGGCCTTGCCGATCGGATGTTCTGATGCGGCCTCGACGGAGGCGACTCTGCGTAAGAATCCGTCAGAGTCACTGACAACGTCGGTGAGCGCCATCAAACCGTGCGTCAAGGTTCCGGTCTTGTCGAACAGGACGATGTCCACGCTCCGGGAGCGCTCGAACACCTCGGCCCTCTTGAAGAACACGCCCAGCTCGGCGCCCCGACCGCTGCCGACCATGATGGCTATCGGAGTCGCCAGCCCCAGAGCACACGGGCACGCGATGATCAACACCGCCACACCCGCGGTCAGCGCACTCTCGAATCCGCCGCCGAATACGAGCCAAAGCCCAAATGTGAGTGCGGCAATGGCCATCACAACGGGAACGAAGACGCCTGCGACTCGATCCGCCAGCCGCTGCACCCCCGCTTTGGATGCTTGGGCGTCCTCGACCATCTTCACTATCTGTGCCAGGGCGGTCTCTGAGCCGAATTTGGTGGCCTCGACGATCAGCCGCCCCTGCTGGTTGACCGTGGCTCCGAAAACGTCGTCTCCGGCCAGCTTGTCGATCGGGAGCGACTCACCAGTGAGCATGCTCTCGTCGATCGATGAGGCACCCTCGACGATGACTCCGTCGGTGGGGATCTTCTCGCCTGGTCGGACGACCATCATGTCGCCCATCCGAAGGTCGGAGACGGCGATCGTGATCTCGACACCGTCTCTCATCACCTTCGCTTCCTTGACGCCCAATTCCAACAGGCGCGCGATGGCACTCGAGGCACGCCCTTTGGCAACCGCTTCGAGATAGCGGCCCAACAGGATGAAGGCCACGATGATGGCTGCGGTCTCGAAGTAGAGATGTTCACCCGCGTAGAAGGCCCACACCGAGTACCCGTAGGCGGCCAAAGTGCCCACCGACACGAGAGTGTCCATGCTGGCGTCGAAGGATCGCGCCCTCAGAACCGCCAAGCGGTGGAATTGAAAGCCGAAAACGAACAGAACAGGCGTTGCCAGCAACCACTGCGCCAGC
>JBFJTO010000329.1:0-2086 GCA_041625295.1 Acidimicrobiia bacterium
AACACCTTCCTCACAATCGCCTCGGGGACGTTCTCGCCCGCCATGAGGGCGGCATTGACGAGAGCTGCCAGCGCATCGTGTGCAGAGTTGGCGTGGATCGTGCACGCAAAACCCGTCCCGGCATTGACGGCACGTGTCAATTCGAAAGCCTCGGATCCCCTCACCTCACCAACCACGATTCGATCGGGCCGCATCGCCAGAACAACCTTCACCAGATCCCTCAGCGAGATCTCCCCCCGGTCATCGAGGCCGGCGGGCCTGGCCTCATAGAATGATCCGTGAACAAGAGGCACGCTGAGTTCCCTGACCTCTTCACAGCATCTGACACATTGATCCGGAGGCGTGGCGGCGATCAGGGCAGCCAATAACGAGGTCTTACCGGCTCCGGGTGGACCCGAGATCAGGACGCTCGAATTCGTCTGCGAAACCGCACTCAGGAAATCGGCCGCGGCCGAACTGAGAGCACCGAGAGAAGTCAGATTGGCGAGTGTCTCCCTCCGCAGCGCGTATCGGCGGATGGTGACCGAGAGTTGGTCCGACACCGGTGGCGCCACGGCTGTCAGCCGGGCCGTTCCATCGAGAACCCGGGCTTGGACGAGGGGGCTGGACGCATCGAGCCGCCTGTCCGTTGCGGCAAGCAGCCGATCGACCACGTGTCGGTTCTCGGCGCCGGTGGTGGGCTCATCGAGGCTCTGCAACCTTCCAGAAGAGTCCAGATACGACACCCTGGCCCCCTCGATGAACACCTCTTCGATGTCGGCACGGCCCAGCAAAGCGCTCAGGGGGCCAAACTCCGCCAGGGAACGAAAGACCCGTTCGACCATGTCTGCGGGTTGGCGGAGCGGGCGACCGACTCCGAGCTGGGCCTGTCTCTGATAGTCGTCGACGGCGCCGGCGACGATCTGGCGAACGCCACTCGAGTCGGTTTCCGGATCGATGCGTTTCTCTTCGACCAGTGAGATCGCATGAAGACGGATCTCGTCATAGGCGTGATGTCGGGCGCTCATCGGGTCTCACCGACGCCAAAGAGGCTGTACCACCTGGTCAAGGCGCGAACGAACCGTCCATGCTTCACAACCCGGCCGTCCCAGGCGGCATCGGCGACCGCGGAATCTTCGGGCACGAAGGCAAGGCTGCGCGCCTGGCAAGATCGGGCCAATTCGGCGGTGATCTCCCCTCGACGAAAAGACCCCCGAGGAGCCCTGTTGACGATCAGATCGGCCACACGGCCAACCCGATCGGTAAGGCGGATGATCCTGGCGACGCCAACCGGTGTCGCCCCGCCAACGGCCACGACCCGGGTGGCCGCCGCGACCAACCCATCGAGTAGACCAGGAGGTGCCGCCAACCCGGTCCCGACGTCCAAAACCAGGGGCAATCCCGCGCTTCGTCTGGTGTCCACAACCGAGCTCACCTGGTGCGCCCGCAGGCTTCCCAAATGCGCGCCCGCCGGGACCCCGGCGAGCACCGCAACCGGTCCCATCGCCTGGAGCGCGGTCTCGGTGGAGTCTGTCTCAGCGGCATCGATAGCAGTGAGAAGGTTGGGATGAGGCTCGAGGTCGAACCGCTGCGCCACCGAGGCCGCCTCAAAGTCGAGGTCGATCAACCCGCATCTGCCATTCCGTTTCGCCACGAGTCGGGATATGACGGATGCAACTTCGGTGGCACCGACGCCTCCAGCGGCACCAAAGACAACGATCAGGGCGCCCCGGGCGGCTGAGTCGTGCACAGGCTCTTCCGGGGGCTCGGATTGTGGCGAGACCGACTTGACCCGGGCAATTCTCTCGAGGAACTCATCAGGTTCGGCGTTTGCGTCTATCACATCCGTGACACCGCAATCGAGAAGCCTGTCTTTTCCATCGGGGTACTCGACAGGGTCGAAGACCCCGAGAACACCGCTTCCGCGGCTCTTGACCGAGGAAACCAGGGTCGTCGTCAGGTACGAACAGACATCGTCGATCAGCAGGACATCGAATCGCTCCCGGCCCAGATCCGCCGGACTCATCGCGGTCAAGCGAACTCTGGCACCGCCGTGGTCGGCGAGGAATCTACGAATCTCGTCGGGCCAGCTTCGGACCGAGACCGC
>JBFJTO010000330.1:0-2069 GCA_041625295.1 Acidimicrobiia bacterium
CGCGGTACCGAGCAACCCTTCGACCTGCTGCGGCACGAGAATGTAAGAGCCTTCCGGCAGCTTCAGGGTGAACCGGCCGTTGCGGTCGGTCTTCGTCCTGGCCACCTCGTTGTCGGCGGGACCCCACACCACCATTTCGGCGCCGGCGACGGGCCGGTCGGCGCAGTCGGGATCGGGCGGATCGGTCATCACCGGACAGGTCGGGCCTGCATGGGCAAAACCCTCGACGACAAACGTCGGGGCTTTTGGAGAGCATCCGGCCAAGACGAGCAACAAGACGGCGAAGAGGGGCTTCATCGACTCTTGGACGCAGCGAATGCGGTCCGTGGTTCCCCTACTCATCACCAAACAACTCTCTTCTACCTATCTGCTATTTTTTCTATACTGGTTCCATGGCACTGAGTGTAAAGAACGAAGAGGCAGATCGATTGGCTCGCCAGTTGGTGGACGCAACCGGGGAATCCATCACCGAGGCGGTGCTGGTATCTCTCAGGGAGCGACTCGAGCGCGAAAGGAACCGCCCGAAGGTGGGATCCCGACTGACCCGACTCGCAGAAGAGCTGGCCGCCTACGCGGTGCTCGATGCCCGACCTGCTGATCAGATCCTCGGATACGACGATTCCGGACTCCCTCGATGACTGGCCTGGTGGTTGACACGTCGGCGGCGGTAGCGGTGTTAACCGGTGAGTCGGGCGGAGGAGAGATGATTGCTCAACTCGAACAGACCGATCGCAGGGTGATGTCGGCCGCCTCGTTCGTGGAACTAGGCATCGTTCTCGAGGCCCGCTTTGGACCGGTGGGTGGGGCCGTGGCCGAACGCTTCACCCGCGAAGGCAACATCGAAGTGATCCCGCTCGACCTGGAACAAGCTCAAACGGCCATCGCAGGATGGCGCCGATTCGGCAGAGGCAACCATGGAGCGAAGCTCAACTATGGCGATTGCTTCACTTACGCGCTCGCAGCCGAAACACAGCTTCCGATCCTCTGTATCGGCAACGATTTCAGCCAAACCGACCTGAGCGTCGCCGGGGCCTGAGACGGTCAGTCTTGGACTAGCGCCAACACACCGTGGCGGCGCTCAGAACCAGCGCGGCGGCGAGAAGCGCCACGACCAAGATCAGCATGGCGGGAACGTCGAATGCGAGCACCATCAGGAGCCCGACCACCACGGCTGCACCGACCCTGACGCACAGCATCGAAACCGGTACCAACCCATCTCTCAACGCCGACCGGCCCCCGGGCGCACATCAGCCTGGAAGATCCACCACAGCCAGGGCCGCCACGCCGACAACCAACAGTCCTGTGGCGATCAACGCCCGCTTCACCCGGCTGGGCGTCGATACCGCCAATCCGGGAGTGAACACCACAGAAAACGCCCACGCCTCGAACATGAGCATCGGGACGTACCAGACAGTCGCAACAGCCATCTCCGTTGGGGTGAAACGCCAATTCGAGATGATCGCGTCATCGATGACCGAAATCTGCCCGAGGGCGCCGGCGACTCCCAGTCCCGCCACCAACCACCTCGGCCTCCGACGGCCCATCGCGGCCGCCCAGAGCACGACGGTGGGCCACATCACGAATCCGCCGGCGCCCAGCAATCCCAGTGAGAGCAGCGACAGCCGCCACCAGCCTGCCCCTGCCAAGTGGCGTCGATGCCGCGCCAGCCCCAACAGCGAACCGACCACGGTGGTCGCTCCGAGAATGAAGAGGGTTCCTCCGATGCTGAATTCCGGGTTGGTCGAGATGAAACGCATCCACACTCGCATCACGACACCCCAGGACAGCCCCAACGCCGCTCCACCGATCACAGGATGGGCAGTAATAGATGCGAAACGACCGCCCAGCGATGGGGGCTCGGTGGCGCCGCCTTCGATCTCGTCGTCGGCCAGGGAGCCCTGCAGCGGTTCCATGCTCATGCCAACCACTCCTTTCGACACGTCTCTCATACAGACGGATCCGATGAACTATCCGGTGACACCGACCGACGATCGATCCCGACAAGGCTGGGCACGACCCAGCTGATGGAGATGTTTCAGGTTTGAGCAGCCGAACCGGTCACGCCCGGC
>JBFJTO010000331.1:0-2059 GCA_041625295.1 Acidimicrobiia bacterium
GACGAGACATCGCGAGGCGAGGGCGGATTCGGGTCCAGCGGCCGTTGATTGAGCGGGCCTCTCGGCTCAATCGCGTCTGAGCCGGTCTTTATCCTCCCTTTCTGCGGCCACCCGTAGCGTCTCGACGATGAGTGACATTGGTGGGCTCACGCCCGAGCAGAGAAAGCGTCTGGCGCAACTCGAGAACCGGCCACGACATGCGGCCGCACGATCCCGCTTGACCGCCACCATGGTGAGCTCTCTCGCCGTTGTGGGCCTCGTCGGTGCCATGCTCGGTACCGAAGCGCCCACCGCTTCCGCCAACGCAGCAACCGGGGTTCGGGCAGCTTCGACCCAGCCGAGTCAGCCATCCGTCCTACTGATGCTTCCCGACGGTCGGTTGATAGAGGTTCCCAAGAGCGCAGTCCCTTCCTTGAACGGGAGTCCGGCGCTGCCGAATTCGCTGGTCCGGCTTCCCAGGAGCCATGGAAGTCGTTGAGCATCAATGGCGGGTGATGGGCTCCGAGTCCAGGTTGACCGTGGTCGGAGGTCCGCCGGGCACGCTCCAAACCGCCGTTATGCGTCTGGAGGATCTGGAGGCGCGCTGGAGTCGATTCGTGGCCGGTAGCGATGTCGCCCGTCTCAACCTCGCAGAGGGTCGCCCGGTCGCCGTCCATCCCGACACGCTCACGTTGATGGATGCGTCGATCACGGCCTGGAATCTGACCGCCGGGCAGTTCGATCCCACCGTCCTTGGCCGCATTTTGGAGCGAGGAGATCTTGTTGACATCGTCGACGGGCCCGGCCTGTACTCACAGTCGATCACGTCGAGATTGGGATGCGGAGAGATCGTCGTCGATGTTCGGAGAAACGAGATAACCATGCCGGTGGGAGTCGGCTTCGATCCCGGCGGCATCGGAAAGGGTCTGGCCGCCGACCTCGTCGTCAAGGAACTCATCGATGCTGGAGCAGCGGGTGCCATGGTCTCGGTGGGCGGCGACCTCTGTGTCGATGGCGCCGCGCCCGGGGAGACCTGGCAAGTGGTCGTGGAGGATCCCTGGGATCCTGTCGGCGTTGTGGCCGTGCTGAAGCTTGCTCGAGGGGGAGTGGCGACATCGAGCAAATTGGCCCGGCGCCTTGCAGACGGTTCGTCCCACATTGTGAATCCTCACGGTGCGAACACCTTTTCTGCGGTCTCGACCACGGTCATTGCAGGTGCGGCATGGTTGGCCGAAGGGTTTGCCAAAGCTGCACTCCTGGCCGGGTCTGCCAGCGGGCCGGGGCTCCTCGAACGGGGAGGCGTGGAAGGTCTGGTGGTTTCTGATACCGGGGTGGTGACGCTGAGCGGCGGAATGGCGCAGTTCCTGTGAGCACCCACGTCTGGTGGTACCTCGCGCGCGCGTCTGGCGTGGTGGCTTGGGCTTTGCTGTCGATGTCGGTTCTGTGGGGGGTGCTGCTCACAGTGCACCAACCCGGCGTCAAGCCTCGACCCGCCTGGCTTCTCGACCTGCACAGATGGCTTGGTTCGTTGGCGGTGACATTCACCGGGTTTCATTTGGCCGGTTTGTTCTTGGACAGTTATGTCGGGTTCCGGCTCGAAGAGTTGTTCGTCCCTTTTGCGTCGCACTGGCACCCGATTGCCGTGGCATGGGGAATCATCGCCTTCTGGTTTCTGGCTGCAGTACAGATCACTTCTCTCCTTCGAAGCCGGATGTCGGTGCGTTGGTGGCACGCCGTCCACATGACCAGTTATGGGCTGTTTTGGGTGGCTTCTGTGCACGCGATCACAGCCGGCGCCGATGCCAACAATCGAGCTTTCGGCTTGTTGGCCATGACCGTCATGATCGTGGTCGCAGTGTCGACGCTTCGCCGAATCCGGTTTGATACCGCCGCAGTCCGGACTCGACCGAGACGGTGAAGCAGGCCGGTCTCGTGAGTTCTTCAGGTGCGCGATGTCTCAGCAACCGTTGGCCGAATGTCGGTAAGGCTCGGCTATCATCCCCGGCCCACGCGGAAGTAGCTCAGTTGGTAGAGCGCAACCTTGCCAAGGTTGAGGTCGCGGGTTCGAGCCCCGTCTTCC
>JBFJTO010000332.1:0-2050 GCA_041625295.1 Acidimicrobiia bacterium
CGCCCGATGGCCCGGAGACGACCAACAATCTCCCGAGGGCCTCAGGCAAACTGCGCCTTGAGAGCTTCGCGCTGTCGGGCTCCGAGGCCCCTGAGCCGGCGATTGTCGGCGATGGAGTGCTCCTCCATGAGCCGCTTCGCCTTCACCTTTCCGGTGCCAGGCATCGAAGAGAGCACGGCCGACACCTTGAGGCCTCCGAGAATCGGTTCAGACTCAGCCCTCTCGAGCAGCTCGTCGAAATGAAGCGTTCCCGTCTTGAGAAGCTCCTTGATCTCGGCGCGCACCCGACGCGCCTCAGCAGCCTTCAAGAGCGCGGCGGCCCGCTGTTCGGCTGAGAGCTGTGGTGGTTGCAAGAGACCCTCCAGGATCTAGGACACCTGCGACTCTACCGCGAGCGGGCGGTTGAGGCCTGAAGAAGCACCTCTTTAGCGACTGCAACCGGATCGGCCGCCCGGGTGATCGGCCTGCCGACGATGATGAGATCTGCACCTTTCCTTGCGGCATCGGCGGGCGTGGCCACGCGAGACTGATCGTCGGTAGCCGATCCTTCCAGCCGGATTCCCGGTGTTGCCCGCAGCAGGCCCGGTGCGGCATTGCCGACGCCGTCGAGCTCCTCGACGGAACACACGACTCCTTCGGCGCCATGCGCTGCGGCCATGCTCGCCAACCGGGTCACCTGCCCGGTTGGTGTGCCGACCACACCCACCTTGTCCAGGTCTGCGCCGCTCAGACTCGTCAAGACCGTGACAGCGAGGATTCCCGCCGGTCTGCCTGCTGACGCATCTGCAAGACCCTCAGCCGCGGCTTCGAGGACATCGGGGCCACCGGATGCGTGCACGGTCACCCAACGGACCCCGAAACGTCCGAGTTGGCTCGCAGCCCTGCCAACCGTCGTGGGAATGTCGTGAAGCTTGGCGTCGCAGAACACAGGGAGCCCGAATTCACCAATCACCCGCAACACTGAGGGGCCTTGCCCCATCAGCAGTTCGAGACCGACCTTGAAGCCTCCGGCGACGTCCTTCAACCGCGATGCGAGCGAAGCCGCCTCCTCCGTGGAGCCCACATCGAGAGCCACGATGAGAGGGTTTTCGATCATGACACGGCGCCTCCGACGAGCTGGGACAGGTCCGACTCCCCCATCCTGGTCAATCGCCGTCGGATCTCTCGAAGAATGCGGCGGCCGGCCCGAGGCTCGGCGAAATGAATCGTGCCCAGAGCTACGGCCGACGCTCCCGCTAGCACGTATTCCACTACGTCGTCACCGGTCCGGACACCGCCACAACCGAGGATGGGAAGATCAGGGACAGCCCTGTGAATCTCGATCACACAACGAAGCGCTATCGGCTTGATCGGTGATCCCGAATACCCACCGATGACTCCCGAGATCGCCGGTTTTCTGGTGCGGAGGTCGATTCGTGCCCCCAACACCGTGTTGCCAACGACCACCCAGTCCGCTCCGGCGTCTGCAGTTGCTGATGCCACAGCGGTTATAGATTCCGAGTTCGGCGAGAGCTTGGCGCCGATGGGAACCGAGACCGCACCTCGAACCGCGGCTATCACTTGCCCCGACTTGATCGGATCGAGGGCGAACATGCGTCCATCGTCGAGATTCGGACAAGAAAGATTCACCTCGACCGCATCCACGCCGGCACCGACCAAACCGACCGCAACCTCAGCGAACTCGTCGGCGTCCCGGCCCACCGCGGAACCCCAGAACCTCGTCGGAACCTGTTTCACCAGCGGACCAACGGCCGCGGCCCAAGCGTCGATGCCAGGATTCTGAATCCCGATGCCGTTGAGCATTCCCGCTCCGGCAGCAGAGATCCGCGGGGCCGGACGTCCCTCCCACGGTTCTCGGCTCACCGACTTGGCCACTGCGGCGCCGTAATTCCTGAAGTTCGTGACCCCCAAGAAGTCCACAACCGATCCCACGGTCCCCGATGCAGCCACGAGCGGGCCCGCGAGGTTCACCGGTCCCAGCTTCACGGCAAGGTTCACTCCGTTCCGTGCCATGCCTGCAAACTCCTTGGTTCGGTTATGGACATCTCGC
>JBFJTO010000333.1:0-2019 GCA_041625295.1 Acidimicrobiia bacterium
GATGGATCATTCATGTCGTGGGGCCGAGGTATCGCATCGGACAGGACAACCCCGGACTGCTGAGCCAGGCTGTCACCGCTGCGCTCGATGCCGCCGCCTCTCACGGAGCCAGAACGGTGGCCATGCCTGCCATCTCCGCGGGAATCTTCGGGTATCCACCGGAGCAGGCGGCCGAAACCATCGCGACAACCTGCCGGGGTTGGATCACGGCCCATCCCGAGGATCTCGATGAGGTCATTCTCGTCGGGTTCGACACAATCACCTGCCGACACTTCGAGAGTCCCCTCGGTGGGTGAACCGATCTCCACGGAACCAGCCAATGTGGATACTCTGCTCCGCCGACAGCCAAGGACGAGATGACCAAGACGCTTTTCGAAAAGATCTGGGATCGACACGTCGTCCACCATGCGCCCGGCGAACCGGACCTCCTCTATGTCGATCTTCACCTCGTGCACGAAGTGACCTCGCCGCAGGCATTCGCTTCGTTGCAGATGGCCGGTAGGGCGGTTCGTCGGCCCGACCTCACCCTGGCCACTATCGACCATGGCGTGCCCACCGCCAACCGTGAACTCGGCATCTCCGACCCCATGTCGCGGATCCAGATCGAAACACTCGTACACAACTGCCGGGAGTCGGGCATCACCCTGTTCGGACTCGACGACCTGAGGCAGGGGATCGTGCACGTCATCGGCCCCGAACAGGGAGCTACCCAGCCGGGAATGGTGATCGTCTGCGGAGACTCCCATACAGCCACCCACGGCGCCTTCGGAGCCCTGGCTTTCGGAATCGGAACCTCCGAAGTCGAGCACGTGTTGGCAACGCAGACGCTCAACCAGTCGAAGCCGCGCTCCATGGCCGTCAACGTGGAAGGCCACCTCCCCCGCGGTGTGACGGCCAAAGACCTCATCCTGGCGACCATCGCCCGGATCGGGACCGCAGGAGCCACCGGCCATGTGATCGAGTACCGGGGGTCCACGGTACGCGCCCTCTCCATGGAGGAGAGGATGACGGTGTGCAACATGTCGATCGAAGCCGGTGCCCGCGCCGGCCTGGTCGCACCCGACGAGACCACCTTCGCCTTTTTGAAAGGGAAGCCGTATGCCCCGAGTGGCCTCCGATGGGATGACGCGATCGCCGACTGGAAGCTGCTCTTCACCGACAGCGAAGCGGGCTTCGACACCGAGGTCACGATCGACGCGTCCACACTCATTCCCCACGTGTCCTGGGGAACGAACCCTGGCCAGACCCTTCCCGTGACCGCAAGCGTTCCCGACCCTGGCGATTTCCACGACGCCATCGAGCGGGACTCCGTGCAACGGGCTCTCGACTACATGGCGCTCGATCCCGGCAAGCCGCTGGTCGAGATCGAGATCGATAGGGCATTCATTGGTTCATGCACGAACGGGCGGATCGAAGATTTGCGAGCGGCGGCAGCGGTTGTCAGCGGCAGCAAGATTCACCCGCGGGTCAAAGCCATGGTGGTCCCCGGTTCTGGTCTCGTGAAGCTGCAAGCCGAAAGAGAAGGGTTGGATCGCATCTTCATGGAGGCCGGATTCGAGTGGCGTGACGCCGGTTGCTCCATGTGTCTGGGAATGAACCCGGACATCCTTGCACCCGGGGAAAGATGCGCATCCACCTCGAACCGCAACTTCGAGGGGCGCCAGGGACATGGAGGCCGGACTCACTTGATGTCTCCGCCGATGGCCGCCGCGGCTGCTATCGCGGGTCACCTCGTGGACGTGAGGGCATGGTTGTAAATAACTTGCTTCGGCGATATCGGATCCTCTCCATCCTCGCCTTGATGCTCGTCCTCTCGGCGTGCACTCCCGCCGAGCAGGCAACAGAGCCCACCAATGCGACGGCGGAGACGCGGACAACCATTACGGCGAGCACGTCGTCGTCCACAACGACCTCGGTGACCACATCGGCCCCACAACCGGCGCCTGAAGCGGGAGCATTCGTCGGCGCTTACAGCTTCGAGCCGGGAGTGATCGATCTCGACTGGGTGCGACAGCCAAC
>JBFJTO010000334.1:0-2013 GCA_041625295.1 Acidimicrobiia bacterium
CGGCTCAAGAGGGACATCGCCGGAAACCTGCTGATCTCCCCCTCGAACCGGCGTCATCGCGCTCCAATTGTCGTAGTCGCCCATCTCGACCATCCCGGATTCGTGGTGGAGTCGATGGAGGGGCGGAGGGTCGTTGCCGAGTTCCGTGGGGGTGTCCATCCCGCCTATTTCCCCGGTGCCCGGGTCGAGTTCTTCGACGGAGACGACAAGACCCACCGGGCCACCGTGGCCGAATGGAATCCCGAGACTCGCAGGGCTCGCCTGGCTCTGGACCGCACTGCTCAATTGTCCCCGGGTGACATCGGTCGCTGGTTCTTCCCGCGGCGATCCATCGGGTTGAAGGGTGGCATGTTGAGAGCGCATGGGTGTGATGACCTCGCGGGTGTGGCCGCGGCGTTGGCGGCGATCGACACGACCCGCCGTGATCCCAAGCTCGCCCACCTGTCTCTCCTTCTCACCAGGGCAGAAGAGGTCGGGTTCCTGGGCGCCATCTCGGCTTGCAAGGCCGGTTCCATCGCTGCGGGTGCCCGGGTGATTTCGGTCGAGACCTCGCGCGCCCTCGAGGGCATTCCGATCGGCGGGGGACCGGTCGTGAGGGTTGGAGATGCTTCAACCGTCTTCGACTCGAAGCTCTCCAACGCGGTCCACAAGATCGCCTCCTCTTCGGGACTTGTAACGCAGCGAAAGCTGATGGACGGCGGATCTTGCGAGGCAACGGCCTTCGGAGCCTACGGCTTCCATGCCACCGGTCTGGCGTTGCCGCTTGGCAACTACCACAACATGGCGAACATCGATGAGGTTCGATCCGGGCGAGAAGGAGCCCGGTTGGCCCCCGAGGAGATCTCCCTGTTCGATTTCGACGGTCTGGTCGCGCTGTTGATCGAGATTGCCAGGGGTCTCGACCAGGGCGGTTCGGCCCTTGTCGATAGGCTCGACAAGATGTATCAGGAGACGAAGTCGATTCTCGATTGACGTTCCGCCGCGGGCGGACGAGCTGGCTGATAGGAGACGAAAGTGGAATTCCGCATCGAAAAGGACTCGATGGGTGAGGTTCGCGTACCTGTCGAGGCGTATTACGGCGCTTCTACCCAGAGGGCCGTGGACAACTTCCCGATTTCGGGGTACTCGGTGGGTCGTCGGATCATCTCGGCGTTTGGCCTGTTGAAAGGCTCGGCGGCTGTTGTATCCGGTCGAGATGGTCACATCGACGCCGAAAAGGCCAAGGCAGTGGTCGCAGCCGCCGACGAGGTGATGAGCGGATCGTTGGACGAGCAATTCCCTGTGGACGTGTTTCAGACGGGCTCGGGCACTTCGACCAACACCAACGCCAACGAGGTCATCGCCAACCGGGCCACCGAGATCCTGGGCGGGGAGCGCGGTTCCAAACTCGTGCATCCAAACGACCACGTGAACTTTGGCCAGTCGTCGAATGACACCTTCCCGACCGCCATGCACATTGCTGCTGTCGATGCCCTTCGGTCAGATCTGCTTCCCGCGCTCGACAAGCTGGGAGCGTCGCTCGAGGCCAAAGCCGTCGAGTTCGAGGATGTCGTCAAGTCGGGCCGCACCCATCTCATGGATGCCACTCCGGTGACACTCGGCCAGGAGTTCGGGGGATACGCCGCCCAGATGCGCAAGGCATCCGAGCGGGTCACCAGGGTCCTCCCGGATCTGGAAGAGTTGGCGCTTGGTGGTACCGCCACCGGGACCGGACTCAACTGCCCTGACGGATACGCAGCTGCCGTGATCGCGGTCATGGCTGAACGCACCGGTTATCCATTTCGTGAGGCCGAGAACCACTTCGAAGCTCAGGCTGCCAAGGATGCAATCGTCAATGCTTCGGGTGTTCTCAAGACGGTGGCCACCTCGCTCTTCAAGGTTGCCAATGATCTGCGCTGGCTCTCCTCGGGGCCGGTGACGGGGATCGCCGAGATCAAGCTGCCCGCACTACAGCCTGGCTCCTCGATAATGCCGTCGAAAGTCAACCCGGTCATGGCCGAGATGGCCATGCAG
>JBFJTO010000335.1:0-2011 GCA_041625295.1 Acidimicrobiia bacterium
ACGGTCCTCGTCGTCGAGGATCGCGACCTTCGGGCGATAGCCGATCCCGATGCGATCCGGCTCGCGGCCGAGGTGATCCCGATGGGTTTTTTGGGTAGCGATTGGCGTTGGGAGCTCGACACCATCCGGTCGGGACTGGAGATTCCCGGTGGAGGATTGCTCATGTTCCCCGGGCGGCGCCTGGTCGCGTTCTACGGAAACCCGACCACGCGCGCCCTCGGTGTTCTCGGAGAGCAGGGACCGGCCGAAACCGCGGAGCGCATCGCCGAGGTGAGCCCCGAATACGGGGCCGACGGACTCGCCGTGCTGCCGACTTTCGAGATCATCGCCACGGTGGCGTCGTCGCGGGCAGGGTCAGACGGGGACTACTCCCAGGAGATGGAAGTCGCCGACCTCCGCCCCTGGATCGACTTCGCGGCGGAGAACGGGATCTACGTGATCCTCGACCTGCAACCGGGCCGCACCGACTTTCTGACCCAGGCAAAGCGATACCAGGAGCTGTTGAAGCTCCCCCACGTCGGTCTTGCCATCGATCCCGAATGGCGTCTCAAACCCGGCCAGGTCCATCTCAACCAGATCGGCAGCGTTTCGGCCGAAGAAGTGAACGCCGTCTCAGGCTGGCTCGCCGACCTGACCCGCGAGAATGCGCTGCCCCAGAAGCTCTTTCTTCTCCACCAATTCAAATTCACGATGCTTCCCGACCGCGATCTCATCGTGGGACGTCCCGAGCTCGCCATGGTTCTCCAGATGGACGGTCAGGGCCCCCTGGCCACGAAGTTCGAGACATGGAGGGCGCTCACAGCCGGAGCAGGTGACGTTCCGTGGCGATGGGGATGGAAGAGCTTCTACGACGAAGACAGCCCGATGGCGACGCCTGAACAGGTGCTCGGCCTTGATCCCCTCGTTGTGCTGATCAGCTTTCAGTGACCCCGTAACCAAGCGGCGTGGGGGCGTCCCACGCTTTCCAGTACGCAACGAACCGAGCCACGAATTGGGAAGGCTTCTCGGCGTAGATCCTCGATCCCAGCGACGCAGCTGCCATCTGCAACTCGGCACGCCGATGTTGGGCCAATGCAGCGAGGAAAGACCGCTCACGAGAGTCCGGACATAGATCGGGGATGTCGGCGACCAGCCTCAGCAACACCGCAAGGTCGTGATCGTCACCCAACCACTCGCTCAACTGGTCGAGAGAGCGTGCCATCCCCGCAATCGTCTCCGGCCACAGCGGATGAAGGATCTCGGCCTGATGGCGCAGGTATTTGGCGCGCTTCCGCCAGGAGTGGAAGTTCTCCGCAGTCGGCGATGCCAGCGCCCGCCGCATCTCGGACTGACCACGGCCATAGGTCCGACCCAAACCCGGCGCGATGGATGAGAACGAGTGGCGGATGGGTTTGCGCCCATACAGGACCATCGGATCATCCGATTCGACCGGCCACGCCGAGTACCGGACACGGGCACTGCGGAGAGTTCGTATCACGCCGGGGACTATGGCCTCGTCGTCGATCACGCGGCGGCGAAGGCGTTCCGCCCTTCCTACCAGCGCAGCTCGAAACTCCAGAAACGACCCTTCACTTATCTGGCCGTCATAGCGGTCGCGGATTCGATCCACAGTGTTGACCATCACGATGCCGTCGCGAATCGGGGCAATGCTGCGAGCCGCGTCGCGAAGCACCCCGTTCTCCCAGCGGTAGGCATCGTCACCGATCTCGGAACGGATGAGCCGAAGCACCGCCCGAACCCGCTTCATCGACTTGCGGGCCTCGTGAAGAGCAATGTCGATCTGACCAGAAACCAGGCCGCGAGCCGCGCGCTCGACCTCCTCGACGGTGATCCGTCGCAGGCTCTCCGACAAGTGTTCCCGGCCACCGAGAGCGAATCCGACCTTGGGCACCGCGGGAAGGAACCGGCGTTCCATCGCCGGTGCGATCGCCACCGCAGCTGTCATCTCGATCACCGCCACAGGCTAATGGGGTGGCTTAGGCTCGTGCCCGTGAACATAAGCGCCGGAATC
>JBFJTO010000336.1:0-2005 GCA_041625295.1 Acidimicrobiia bacterium
CCAGTGCGTCCATGTCGCTCCAGATGATCCGCCACAGCCTCGCGTTGCTGTGCGCAGAGATCGACGACCGCTCGGCGGCGTGAACAGAGAGGGACCGGCCCCAGGGCCGGTCCCTTCTCTTTGGGATAGTCTCAGCGAATGGAACTCGCCGTTCTGGTCCGCCCGGGCGTGGCTACTCGGGAAGCTCTCGCCCCGACTGAAGTGTTGAGTTCGGTCCTGGGCGCAACCCCCACCTATCTGGGCACCGACGAGCGTCGAGTCACCGGGCACGACCCCGTCCACAACTTTGACATCGATGCTTGTTACGCCGTCCACCGGCCCGACGTCCTCGTGGTTCCGGGCGGGTTCGGATCGCTTACATCCGCTCACGACGCCGATCTGATCGGTTGGCTGCGCGCGATCATCGCTTCACGTTGTGCGGTTCTGACCATTTCCACCGGATCGCTGTCGGTGTGTGCCACGGGTCTCCTCGCAGGCAGACCTGTCGCCGCCCACTGGCTGTGCGCACCCCATGTGCGCGCGCTGGGCTGCATTCCCAGTCCCTATCCCATGGAGACCCACGACCGCATCGTCACGACCTCGGGCACGGCGGCGTCTCTAGGCGGGGCGGCCTTCATCGCGGACCTGGCCCGGTTTGGCCCAGCCTGACCGGTTCTATTCCACCTTGGCGAGTGTCCCCAGATACAGCTCTATGACCTTGGGGTCCTTCAGGAGCTCTCTGCCGGTGTTTGTGTAGGCGTTGTGGCCTTGATCGAGAACATAGCCTCTGTCGACGATCTGGAGGCACCTGCGGGCGTTCTGCTCCACCATGATGATCGAGACGCCCTCCTTGTTGATCTGTTTGGCTCGCAAGAACACCTGGTCCTGTAGCGCCGGCGACAGACCCGCAGAAGGTTCGTCAAGTAGCAAGACATCGGGTTCCATCATCAGGGCACGACCAACGGCAAGCATTTGCCGTTCTCCGCCCGACAACGAACCGGCTCTCTGGTTGATTCGTTCTTCGAGTCTGGGGAATTGGGCCAGGACATACTCGAGCCGATCCTTGATCCGGTGTGGCCGCAAGAACAGCCCCATCTCCAGGTTCTCTTCGACGGTGAGGCTGGGAAAGACGTTGTCGTTCTGGGGAACATATCCGATTCCCCGTTCGACCAACTCGTGGGCTTTGAGCTTGGATATGTCTTCACCCTTGTAGGTGACGCTGCCCTGGGTCACCTCCAATAGACCGAACAGCGCTTTGATCATGGTGGACTTGCCGGCACCGTTGGGACCGATGATCCCGATCATCTCACCGGGGAACAGGTCGAGGTTGACACCATTGAGGATGTTCACACCGGGCAGGTATCCGGCCACGACGTTCTCGAGACGGATGATCGGTTCGTCGCTCATGCCTCTTCCTCGTCCTCGCTGAGTGGCTCATCATGGTGGGCGCCAAGGTAGGCGTCGATGACGGCCCGGTTCTTGCCGATCGACGAGTGCGGACCTTCGGCGATGATCTTGCCTTCGGCCATCACGATCACCCAGTCCGAGATATCCCGGACGACATCCATGTCGTGCTCGACGAACATGACCGAAATACCCTCGTCCCTGAGGGACTTCACATGCCCGAGCAGGGACTGGGTGAGTGCCGGGTTGACGCCCGCCATCGGCTCATCGAGCATCACCAGATCCGGTTCCACCATCAGGGAACGGGCCATTTCGAGCAGTTTCCGCTGCCCACCCGAGAGCGTGCCCGCGTACTCGTCGCGCATGTGGTCGAGTTTGAAGCGCTCGAGCAGTTCGTCGGCGCGCGCTTCGATCTCCTTCTCCTGGTGGCGCCATAGAGGTGAAATCAGGGACCGGAAGAAATTCTCACCGCGCTGATCCTTGGCGCCCAGCTTCATGTTCTCCATCACCGAGAGCTTGGTGAGCGCCTTTGTCAGCTGGAATGTGCGCACCATGCCGTGCTGGGCGAGTTTGTGCGAGGAGGCTCTGTCGACCGCTTTGCCGTTGAAGACCGTATGCCCGG
>JBFJTO010000337.1:0-1974 GCA_041625295.1 Acidimicrobiia bacterium
CAACGATGACTGCGGACAAGGACCTGGTCGCAAGGGCCCGGAAGGGAGACCCCGAAGCCTTCTCCTCGCTCATCCGAGTCCACGACCCGATGCTGCGCTCCCTCGCCTACCGGATGCTCGGCGACGCCTCGGGAATGGACGATGCCCTTCAGGACGCTTACCTACGGGCCTTTCGGGCCATCGGCTCGTTCAAAGGCGCCTCCAACCTGGCCACCTGGCTGTATCGAATCGTCTACACGGCCTGCATCGACCACATCCGCAGGCGCCGATCGCTTGAGGTTCTCACCGACACACCCATGGAAAGCGTCCCGGTCGAGGATTCAATGGATCTGGCCGATGCAATTCGGAAGTTGCCTCCCGAACATCGGGCGGTGGTGCTGCTCATCGACGCCCAGGGCTTCCGATACGACGAGGCGGCCAAGATCACCGGTGTGCCAGTCGGAACCGTCAAGTCACGCCTATCCCGGGCGCATCGCTCTCTGCGGCTATCGCTGGGAGGAGGGAACGGATGAAAGATCTCCACGACGATCTGATCGCCCTTCCGGCTCCCGACCATCGAGCCGGGTTCTGGAGCGACCTATCCGATGATCTGGCGTTACCGCAGCGGCCGGCCGAACGACGAAAGGTCCGCACCCCCAATATCCGATCGAGGCGCAGGCTCGCTCTCGTGGCTGCGTTGGCCACGATCGCGGCGTTCTCGTTTCTTCCCGGGATGCTCACCGGAGAAAACGGAGACTCCCAAACCGGCGGAGATCTCACTCCCCCTGCGTCCTCGACAACGACATCGCCACCGACGACGGTTGTGGACACAACGACGCCTGGGGAGGCGTCAGCGCCATGGGACACGGCTCCGATGACCGCCAATGCCGTCGCAGACCTGTACGCGGTTCTATGGCGAAAGGCAGAAAACAAGGCCTGGTGCTCGGTCCTTGCGCCTGACGAGCCAACACCTCCGGCAGCGGAACGCGCCGCCGACTTCGGCGGTGGTTGGGGGGTTGCCTACGACCGCACCGACGGACCAGGGCGCAACCCGGACGGGTCCTACTGTGCGAATTGCGGTCGATCGGCATATGGAATCGCGGGCGTGGGAATAGGCGCCGACGAAACCCAGATCCGCTCGAAAGGCGAGGTTCAAGAGTTTGCCGACGGCAGCATCGTGGCCTACTACCCCGAAGGGTTCGATCCGGCATCAGAGCTCATGCTCGCCGACATCGCTCTCCCATCGGAAGGATGCGTTTATCAAGCATGGAGCATGCTGGGCCGAGACCACCTCAAAGGGTTCGTGTCCCGATTGCGCCGGGTGGAAGGCCTTCAGGCAGATCCAGTGGTCCGCCGGACCGCCGCGGACACGATCTTGATAGACGGGGGGACCCCACCTTGGGACGCCCCGTCCATATCCGATCCCGATCTTCTCGCGGTCGCCTTTGCCCGGTCTCTGGATGCTGAGGCGACCGAGGTGATCGGTTTCGCCGACCCCGGCCCGGGACTCGAATCGGCCACGGTCAGGGCGGCGGCCATCGGGAATTGGGGCGTGGCCTGGGACAACCCATCGGGGCTCGGCCACGACTCTGGCAACTATCCGTGCGCCAACTGCGGGCGGGGTGTGATCGGAATCGGCAGCATCGGCCCGTACGACCCGCAGGGCCCGGGCCTTTGGGCAGATCCAGCTCTGGCCAAGATCACCTGGAATGAAGGATCGCTTGCGGTGATCACCTGGCGAATAGGCGATCTACAGCTGCCCACTGACCAGGTGGCCTATCCCGACGCTGTGACAGGCGAGATGGTCCCCGACGGCATCCAGGCAACCGTCTATATCCCCGGCGCAGGGACATACCAGGTGTGGAGCCACCTCGGGTACGACCACCTGCTCTCTCTCATCGATGCGATGCGGTTCGTGCAACGCTGACGCTGCTACACCGACCCGGGGGTTGCGCACACGGTCATAGGTTGATTAGAACCCCCGGTTCCCGGGGA
>JBFJTO010000338.1:0-1946 GCA_041625295.1 Acidimicrobiia bacterium
CCAGAGTTGCTTCTCGACCACGATTCCGATCGTCGCCTCGAATCGGTCCCGATGATCGGTATAGGAACAGAAACCGACCGGCATCCCCTGGGCAAGTGTCTCGATGACGAATATGGCCCAATCGCGCCGGAACTCGTAGGGGCGATCATCGAATCTCTTGTGGTACATCCCGAGAGTGAAGTCCGGCGGCAACCTCCGGCTCCAACCCTGAGTGTCCAGGTCGTTGCGCAACCGCACCAGCATCGGATAGTCCGACTCGCGCAGCTCCCGGAGCAGGACCGTCTCACCCTTCACGACGCGCCTCCCAGGCACTCCTCGGCAACTCCATCGGGATCGAGTCGTAATAGTGCCCATCCCGGATCCCTGCCCGGCGTACCAGCCCTGCGGCCGTGAATCCGAGTGCCCGCGCAAATCCGAGACCCTGATCGGAGGGTGCATCGACCCAGCTGTGCACTGCAGATGCGGGAGACTCGAGAAATAGCCGATCGATCAGAAGGCCGGCAGCGGTACGACCGTATCCCTGGCGCCTCGAACCGGTGGAGACAAACACCCAAATCGACGGTGTCAGCGCATCCCACTCCCATTCGGCTGTGACATGTCCAACCATCGTCCCCAGGGCCTCGATGACCAGAGCTTGGCCCGCTTCCTTGGTCGGCCAGTCTTTCATCGCGGCGCCGAGTTCTGAACGCGACATCGGCCCGTAGCGATCTTTGGATATCCCCCGCACACCCCAACTGGACTCTTCGCTCATGTATTCGACGATGGCATCGAGATCCTCCTCCTCCACGGAGCGGAGAGAGACGGGACGGGATCTCATGCGCCCATTTCTAGCGGAACGTCCCCATGGATACCCGCCGCGATTCAAGGTAGTTTTGCGGAATGAGCCACTTCACCCCCTCTCTGTTTCAGTTCCTACGCGATCTGGAGAAGAACAACGACCGAGAATGGTTCAGCGCCAACAAGACTCGCTACGTCGACAATGTGCAGGAACCAGCACTCGAATTCATACTCGACTTCGGATCCCGGCTGGCCAAGATCAGCCCGCACTTCACCGCAGACGCCCGTGTCCAGGGCGGTTCCCTGTTTCGTATCTACCGGGATACCCGGTTTTCAAAAGACAAGACTCCCTACAAGACCAACACCGGCATGCACTTCCGTCACGAGGCCGCCAAGGATGTCCATGCCCCGGGCTATTACATCCACCTGCAGCCGGGGGAATGCTTCGCGGGAGCGGGCCTGTGGCGCCCGGAGTCGAAGGTCGCGTACGCGATCCGTGGCAAGATCGACGCGGAACAGGCAGCGTGGAAAAAGGCGACGCAAGCGAAGCGATTCACAGACCGCTGGCAACTGACCGGCGACAGGCTGACCAGGCCACCCCGTGGCTACGACGCCGACCACCCGCTCATCGAGGACCTGAAGCTCAAAGACTTCTTGGGAAGTACCAAGCTCACCCAGAAACAAGTCACCGCAGCAACTTTCGTCGACGAGTTCGCCGAAATGTGCAAAGCCGCTACACCGCTCATGAAGTTTCTCTGCGAGGCGACCGGCGTCCCATTCTGAGCAGGCCTGACCCCGGGGTGCCCTGAGCCCCAGGATCCGGGCATCACCCGCTGTCGGCGGCCCGGCACGTGAGGTTGAATCCGTCTCATGAAACCAGGACTATCCACACGTGATCGCACGATTCTCGCCATCCATACTGTCGCGGCATTAGGACTGGGCACCGCTGCCTACATGGATACGAGTTCCGATGCCGACGGGATGGGCGGTCTGGCCCGGGTCGTGATCCTGATCATCGTCGGCCTGTGGATGGCTGGAGTCGTGGTTTCGGCGGCGACGGCGCGATTCGCCATCGTGGAGAAACGGCTCCGAACACTGGTGGTCACCATGGGCCCGGTCGCAGGAGTCTTGGCGCTGGTGATCTTCGCTCGGGTCTGAGAGCGACGAGC
>JBFJTO010000339.1:0-1939 GCA_041625295.1 Acidimicrobiia bacterium
TGGACATCAACGGCAGGCCCAAGCTCCTGAATCTGGCTGAGCTTCCGCACGTTTTGATCGCCGGCGCCACCGGGGCCGGCAAGTCTTCGTGCATCAACACGATCGTCACTTCTCTGCTGATGCGGACCACGCCCGATGACGTCCGTCTGATCATGGTCGACCCCAAGCGGGTGGAGTTGGGCCAGTACAACGGGGTGCCGCATCTGCTCACCAGGGTGATCACCAATCCCAAGAAGGCAACGGAGGCACTCAAGTGGGCGGTTGCCGAGATGGACCGTCGCTACGACCTCCTCGCCGATGCCAAGGTCCGGGACTTCGCGGGTTATCGCGAGAAGCTCGACTCCGGAAAGATCGACCCTGAGCAATTCGACCGGTTCCCATACATCGTGGTGGTAGTCGACGAGCTCAACGATCTCATGATCGTTGCCGGTCGAGAGGTCGAAGAGGCGATCGTTCGTATCGCCCAAATGGCACGCGCAGTGGGGATTCACCTCGTCATCGCCACTCAGAGGCCATCCGTGAACGTGATCACCGGCGTGATCAAGGCGAACATCCCATCACGTTTGGCGTTCTCTGTGGCAAGCCAGACGGACAGCCGGGTGATCATCGACTCGGCCGGTGCCGAAAAGCTGGTCGGAATGGGCGACATGCTGGTGATCACCGCCCTCGAACCGCGTCCGGCGCGCATCCAGGGTGCCTGGGTTCGCGAGGAAGAGGTTCAGACCGTCGTCGAGTGGGTCAAGGCCCAGCGTGAAGTCAAGTACAAGGATCAAGAGGTCACCGCCGTGGCTGCCGCGGCCACTGCCGCCGCCAAGGAAGCCGAGGGCGACGATGACGAAACTCTGGTCAGACAGGCGATGGAACTCATCGTCCGGTCGCAACTGGGTTCGACCTCGATGCTGCAACGCAAACTCCGCATCGGATTTGCCCGTGCCGGGCGTGTGATGGACATACTCGAGAGTCGGGGAGTGGTTGGACCATCCCTGGGATCGAAGGCTCGCGACGTCAACATGTCCATCGAAGAGCTGGAAGACCTGCTCGCCAACGAACGTGTAAACGCCTAGGCACCGCTAGCCTCGCCTGGTTCGCCCATGCGCCAGATACTCACCCCTAGCGGAGACCTGATCGACGACGCCCCGATCGATGTGGGATTGGCGACCCGCCTGTATCGCGCCATGGTCCAGGCCCGCGTCTTCGACCGCAAGTGCGTGGCCTTGCAGAAACAGGGACGGCTCGCAACGTACTCGCCGTTCGAAGGCCAGGAGGCCGCACAGGTGGGGAGCGCCGCCGCGCTTCGGGCCGACGACTGGATGGTGGCTTCCTACCGGGACGGCGCGGCGATGTGGATGCAGGGATATCCGATGGAGCTTTTGATCGCCGGCCGCACCGGGCACGAAGCCGGAGGTTCCCCGCCGTCTCCCGTGCCGGTGCTGCCTCCTTCGATAACGGTGGGTGCGCACATGCTTCACGCGGTCGGTCTGGCGTGGGCGGCACGTCTGCAGGGCAGGGATCGGGTGTCGATCACCTACTTCGGGGACGGCGCCACGTCAGAGGGTGACTTTCACGAGGCCATGAACTTCGCGGCTGTGTTTGGGGTCGGGACCGTTTTTTTCTGCCAGAACAATGGATGGGCGATCTCGATGCCGACCACGAGCCAGACCGCCTCCGAGAGTATCGCCCAGAAGGCGGTCGCCTATGGGGTCCAGGGGGTCCAGGTCGACGGGAACGATCTGTTTGCCGTGTTCGAGGCCACCCGGGATGCTCTGACCCGGGCACGGCGGGGTGAGGGCCCCACACTGATCGAGGCCGTCACCTACCGGATCGGCCCCCACACGACTGCCGACGATCCCGGCCGATATCGGGATGAGTCGATGGCGGCGGAGTGGCGGAGACGCGATCCCCTGGAGAGAGTCCGGTTGTTCCTGTCGGAGCGTGGCAA
>JBFJTO010000340.1:0-1932 GCA_041625295.1 Acidimicrobiia bacterium
CGTTGGCCTCCGAACGTGTGGAAGCGACGACGCAGTCCGACTCCTCGATCACCTCGTGCTCGGTAGCGATCCTCAGCAAGCTCTCTGCCGGCTCATCCCGGCGCTTGGCGAGGTCCTTCACCCGTCCCAGGGTGTGAAAGGAATTGGCGTGGGGAATCCCCAGATTCCTCCGAATCGTCAGCCCTGCCCATCCCGACAACCAGTAGTGAGAGTGAACGATATCGGGAGGGGCCTCGAATCGGTCCATGACACCAGCAGCAAAGTCGAGGACATACCGGGCCAGGCGGGGAACAGGGAGGATGGTCGGCGGACCGGCGTCGATGTGATGGACCCGATAGCTGCCATCCACGTCGGCCACGGCCGGAAGCCCGGAGGCGTTCTTGCGGACATACACATCGACTTTCACGCCCCGGGATGCGATCGTGCGGGACAGTTCGTCCACATAGACGTTCATCCCCCCGGCATTCCCGGCTCCCGGTTGCTGCAGCGGTGAGGCATGCATGGATAGATAGGCAACCCTGTCGATCACTTGTGTCCCGTCACTTCGAATAGGGATCTCGGTTCGGCACCCAGTCGATATTTGTACGCCTCATCGCCTTTCAAGAAATCGAACCGGGGCAGCGACATCTCGATCGCCTGCTGAATGCAGGTGGCGATGAGCACCAGACCGGGTGAGGCCTCCGCGAGATCGGGGTCATACGACGAGTTGTAGAGATAGAAGCCGTCCTGATCGACGTAAGAGAACAGACAGGCGCTGGCCCGTTGCGTGCCGGGAATGCGCAGTAGGTCGATTCTCCATCCGTCGGTCCACGACAAGCTGGCAAACAAGCGGGCGACATCGCGACTCATGAACGCGCCTTTTTCCCCTTGAGCGAGGCGGTGCAGACGAACGAACTCCTCGAAACCCCACTCCGTTCCCCGGTGGGTCTCGTGGACGACGGGCCCGATCGATTCCTCGTATCGCCGCCGTTTGCGACGTATCTCATGGCGATGCTTCTTCCCGATCGCCGCCATGTAGCCGTCCCAGGACCGGGGCAACTCCAGGACCGCGGTGGATTCGCCACTCGACATCTCGGTTTCGATCCCGGCGAGTCCCAGCCCTGCCGCCACCACGAGAGCAGCCTCCCGGGGAAGCGAGTCGAACGAAAAGGTGGTCCCGGAAGGACAAGAGTCGGCGAACTCGCCGATCAGCCCTTCCACCCCAACCCCGAGCGGAGTCCGGTAATCGACGATGTCACGAACCCCGGCGCCGCCTACCCAACCGTCGGCCTGCTCGACGACAATCAGCCCCAACGTCGACTCGACGATCACGGCCTCGGGGCTCACCAGTCGGAGAAACGGCGCACGGCAAAACGGCCCGGTCGCCGTTGCGATCGCGGAGAGTGAGAAACCGGAGCTGTCGAAGTCCTTGTGACACCTCACAGGACGGCCCGAACGACTCCGACCGGTCGACCTCCACCCCGAACATCGACACGAAGCCCTTCCTGCAGTTGCGTCTCAGGCCCCGTGGGAATCCAGCCCACCGAGGCGAGCACGAGATGCATGGCGGCGCCGAGGGCGCGCCCGGATCCGTCCCAGGCTTTCATGGCGACCGAGCCACGGCCGGGAAGAGCAACTCCCATGCACCCTTCTGCGCCCTTCTTTGCGATACCGCCGAGCCAGGTCGCGATCATCGCGTCGTCATTGCCATATCCCGAAACCAACGCCGGGTATCTGCTCATGGCGGTGCGAACGTCGGAAAACCGCTCCTCGCTCGCCAGCGACAGAAACGCTCGCGCCATCGAAGAGGTAGTCGTCCTGAACACCGGTGCCCCGCAACCATCCACTCCTGGCGGCCTGGTGACAGAACCCGTCACGTCCGCCATCATTTCCCCGATAGCCACCTGCAGAGGATGCTCGGGCCACAGATAATCGCGAAGCCTCCATCCCTGA
>JBFJTO010000341.1:0-1925 GCA_041625295.1 Acidimicrobiia bacterium
CGCGTCACCGAGGGCCATGCGGTCGACTCCTCCGCGATCATCTGAATCCCGGGAAATCGACCGTAGACCGACGCGTTGAGCCGTCGAAGAAACTCGATGGCTTCGATGTTCTCTCGACCGCCGTACCGGTTGGGGATCCATTCCCCTTCTCGACGCGAATAGTCGAGATAGAGCATCGAAGCCACGGCATCGACGCGAATGCCGTCGACGTGATAGCGGTCGAACCAGTAATGCGCCGACGAGATCAGGAAAGAGCGGACTTCGGGCCGTCCCAGGTTGAAGATGTAGGTGCCCCAATCGGGGTGATATCCCTGGCGAGGATCGGCATGTTCGAAGAGGTGGGTGCCATCGAACCGGGCCAGCCCATGTGCATCCACGGCGAAGTGGGAGGGAACCCAATCGAGGATCACACCGATGCCTCGCTGATGCATCGTGTCCACGAATCCCATGAATTCCTGCGGGGTGCCAAATCGCGACGTCGGTGCGAAGTACCCGGTGCTCTGGTACCCCCAGGACCCGCCGAATGGATGCTCCATGACCGGCATCAACTCGATGTGGGTGAATCCGGTCCGCTCGAGATGGTCGGCAAGGCCACGCGCCAGCGCCGGATAGGTGAGGGGGCCGGCCCAAGAACCCAGGTGGCATTCATAGACCGACATCGGCTGTCGGAAGGCGTCGACTCGGGTGCGGGCATCCATCCAGGCGGCGTCGCTCCACTGGTAGGTGAGGTCCCACACCACCGAAGCGGTGCGCGGAGGGGTCTCGGCATGGACAGCGAAGGGATCCGACTTCTCGAGCGGATGCGCCCCACCGCGCGGCACAATCGAAAACTTGTACCTCTCCCCCGGACCGGCTCCATTCACCGTCGCTTCCCACACTCCCGAGTCGGAGGGTCGCATGGGATTTCGGTCAGCACGCCAGCTGTTGAAGTCGCCGACGACTGCCACCGCCGAAGCGTCTGGAGCCCATACCCTGAAGACGGTTTCACCACTGCCAGGGTGCGATCCGAGAACTTCATAGAGGTTGTCGTGTTCGCCGGCGTTGAGCAACCAGCGATCGTCCTCATTGAAGCTCCGCACCATGGCCGCAGACTAGGAGCGGCATCCGGTATCTCGCTGTGAGCCCTCGATCCGACCGGGGGACAAGAGACATCGTCGCCCCTCAGCGGAACCGATCGACCAGGCCATCTTCAAGTCCGGGATGCCGCTCGTACCACTCCTCCCTGAGCAGATCCATCATCAGGTTCTCGTGAAAGCCGCCATCCAGGAATATGGCATCGGAGAAACGGGCCGCGACCTGAAAGCCGAGCTTTTCGGCACTCCCCACCGCTCTCGGGTTGCCGCCCTGGGTCCACAGCCTGACAACCCGCAAACCCAACTCGTGGAACAA
The DNA here is from genome assembly GCA_041625295.1 of Acidimicrobiia bacterium. Taxonomy (GTDB): domain Bacteria; phylum Actinomycetota; class Acidimicrobiia; order Spongiisociales; family ZC4RG35; genus JBFGRR01. Next base: position 1,390 of record JBFJTO010000341.1, read on the forward strand.
GAACTTCAAGAGAAGGTCGGCAGCTTCGATCGCGGTCCCGCTGCCCCAGAGTTGCTTCTCGACCACGATTCCGATCGTCGCCTCGAACCGGTCCCGGTGATCGGTGTAGGAACAGAAGCCAACCGGCATCCCCTGGGCAAGCGTCTCGATCACGAATATGGCCCAGTCACGCCGGAACTCGTAGGGCCGATCATCGAATCTCTTGTGGTACATCCCGAGAGTGAAGTCCGGCGGCAACCTTCGGCTCCAACCCTGGGTGTCCAGGTCGTTGCGCAACCGCACCAGCATCGGATAGTCCGACTCGCGCAGCTCCCGTAGGAGGACCGTCTCACCCTTCACGACGTGCCTCCCAGGCACTTCTCGGCAACTCCATGGGGATCGAGTTGTAATAGTGCCCATCCCGGATCCCTGCCCGGCGTACCAGCCCTGCGGCCGTGAATCCGAGTGCCCGCGCAAAGCCGAGACCCTGGTCGGAGGGTGCATCGACCCAGCTGTGCACTGCAGATGCGGGAGACTCGAGAAATAGCCGATCGATC
>JBFJTO010000342.1:0-1916 GCA_041625295.1 Acidimicrobiia bacterium
CGACCACGAGGGCAACCTGGTCTCATCGGCAGACTTCGCCGGGCGGCGGCTGATCGTGTTCTTCTATCCCAGGGCGATGACGCCAGGGTGCACCGTCGAGGCTTGCGACTTCAGAGACAGCTACGCCGAGTTGCTGTCTGCGGGGTTTGCGGTGGTGGGGATAAGCCCGGACGAGCCGGAACGGAACGCCAGATTCCACGTCAAGGAGGGTTTGCCGTTCCCTCTTCTCTCGGATCCCGATCACGCGGTTGCCGCAGCGTTTGGTGCATGGGGCGTGAAGAAGAACTACGGCAAGGAGTACGAAGGTCTGATTCGCTCGACTTTCGTGCTGGGCACAAGCGGAGATCTCGAGGTCGAATACCGCAACGTGAAAGCGAAAGGACACGTTGCGAGGCTGGTTCGCGAGCTTCTCTAGGCAGCGAGGACGCCTACGATCGCGTGGTGAAGCTGCGGTTTCTCTCCCTGATGGCCGTCCTGCTGGTGGCAACGGCGCCCTCCGCCGTGGCACAGACGGTGTCGAACGTCGCCGGGGATGTCGAGTTTCGCGGTTATTACGCCGAAAGCGGTGTGGACATCACGGTTTCGGCGCTCGAGGATCTGGCCAAGCGATTCGAAACCGTCGGCTTCGTGGCCCTCGTGGACACCCCGGCCGGGGGAGCCGATGGCTTCGCAGACGATGTTCTCTCGGCAGTGAGGACCCGGACGACGATCATCGTGCTCACAGCCTCCGAAGCCGGCGCATCCAGCCATGTCTACGACGATGCCGCCCTCGGACGCGCTTTCGATGTCGCTTTCGACACCACCGGGGACTCCTACCAGACCGACTTCGGGCAGTTCGTCGCGGCGTTGGAAGGGAATGGGACGGCTTCACAGGATGGCGGCGGCTTCGGAACGGGCTGGGTGTTGGTCATCGCGATCGTGGTAATCGGGGGCTTTCTCGTGCTGCGTTCGGGGAGCGAGGACAAGCGCTTCCGGGCCCGTCGGGTCTCAACGGCCCGGGCGGAGATCACCGAGCAGATGGCGGTCATCGCCAATGAGATCCTGGCGTTCTCCGACCGGGTGGATCTCCCTGATCATCCGGACGCGGTGGCCCACTACAGAAACGCTTCCGATACCTACGCCGCCGCCGAGATCCGGATGAAGACAGCGGGAACCTGGGCCGAGCTCGAGAAGCTGTCCGACGACCTCGACCTAGCCCGTTGGGAGATGGCCGCGGCCCAGGCGGTGATCGAAGGTCGGGAGATGCCGGCTCGTCCCGACGCTTCACCTCCCGAGCCGTGTTTCTTCGACCCCACGCATGGCGCCGGGGTCGAGGTTGCTGAGCTGAGCACCCCGGCAGGAGGGCGCAACGTGATGGTCTGTAGCGCCGATGCCGAGAAGTTGCGTCGTGGCGAGCGTCCCGAACCCCGGACCATTTCGGTGGCGGGTCGCCAGATCCCCGCTGCCCAGGCGCCCCGTTCTCACGGTGGTGGCGGGTTCGACTGGCTGGATGCCTTCTCCATCATCGTGGGAGGCATGAGCGACGGAATGGGATACCGGTGGCGGACTCCGGGACGCAGCCGCTATCGGAGCGGTGGTGGGTATTCGATGCCGGGGGGATTTGGAGGCTCGATGGGCCGAGGATCCCGGGGCAGCGCCTCCCGCTCACGCTCGAGCGGACGGGCTCGAAGGAGCCGGTAAGACCCCCGTCGAACCCGGTGCCCACCTGCCCTCAGGCCCTAGCTCTTGTCTAAGCTGCGCGAGGAGTACCAGCAAGGAGCCAATGTGTTCAAGCGCATATGGGGATATCTGAAGCAGCTGTTCCGTTCTGCTGCCGAGAACGCGATGGACCCCGAGGTGGAGGTCGAGCAGGCCATAACCGAGGCCCGCAAGCGTGACCAGGAGTTGCGCAACCAGGCCGCCAAGGTGATCGCGCA
>JBFJTO010000343.1:0-1901 GCA_041625295.1 Acidimicrobiia bacterium
ACGGTGTCGTTGCCCAAGGAGTGGCTGTCGGTGACCGACATCTGCGAGTACATGGATGTCTCGGCCTATGTGGTCACGGCCGTGTTGAGAAGCGGTGACATCCCTGCTGTGAAAGTCGGGAGGGAGTGGCGGGTCGCCAAGACCGACTTCGAGGCATGGTTGAACGGGCAGCGGGGAGCCCGATGAGCACCCCTTCGATTGCCGACCCGGATGTCGAGCAGGAAGTCGATGTCACCTGGAAGGTGGTCGTCTGGAACGACCCCGTGAATCTGATCGAATATGTGATCTGGGTGCTTCGTTTCCTGTTCGGATATTCCGAGCAAAAGGCCACCAAGTTGACGATGGCGGTCCACAACGAGGGTCGCGCCATCGTGTCGGATGGGCCCCACGAGAAGGCCGAGATGGACTGCTTCAGGCTCCATCGTCACGGGCTTTGGGCGACGTTGGAAAAGTGAGTCCGGGTTTCTCGCTCAGCCCGCACGGGGGCATCTCGGTCGACCTCGGAGAGGGCGAGGTCGAATTCCTTCGTCAACTGGTTTCGCTTCTCTCAGAGGTGGGTGGCGACGATGGGGATCCCGCCGCCGAACGTCTCGATGTGACTCCTTACCTTGACGATCCGGATGCTTCCGATGAGTACCGAAGGTTGATGGCGCCAGAACTCGACCAGGCGCGAATCGCCGACCGTTCCGCGTTCGTTGAGCTGCTTGCGTTGACAGGGACCGGGGTCGAGATGAGCCCGGCCGAGGCCGAGGCTGCGCTCAGGGTGCTCGTCGAAGGTCGTCTCGTGCTTGCGGCCCGCATGAAGGTGGAGGTCGAAGAGGATTACCAGCGTCTCGATCCCGAGAGCGCATCCGCGCTGGCATACCTGGGGCATCTTCAGCTTGAGCTGATGCGCTGCATCGGCCCATGATCGAGATAACCGGGATGGCACACGGCGGCGATGGCGTTGGCCACCGCGACGGCAAAGCGGTGTTTGTGCACGGGGGCCTGGTCGGCGACGTGCTGGACACCGAGATCATCGAAGACCGCGGCCGTTTCGAGCGCCATCGGCTGGTCGCCGTGGTGGCGCCGTCGAGTTCTCGGGTCGAGGCGCCCTGTCCGCATTTTCCGGTTTGCGGCGGATGCTCCTGGCAGTCGGCGGATTACCAGGCCCAGCTGGGGTGGAAGACCGAGACGGTCCGATCCCAGTTGAGCCATATCGGCAGGCTCGAGCCAGAGGTTTTTCCCACGCTGGCCGTTGGCCCCGAATACGGCTACCGCAACCGGATGGACTTCCGGTCTTCACAGGGAAGGCCCTCGCTCTACATGGAAGGATCACACCGGGCGGTGCAGCTGGATACCTGTCTCCTTCCGGTACCCGCGCTTCGCAACGCTTTCGAGGCGATCGGCGATCTGGGAGGCATCACCCGAATCGTGCTGAGAGCAGGAGTGGATGTCGGCCTTGCGATCGTGACCGGGAAAGCTCCCCGCGAGGCGTCCGGCTGGGGCGTGAGCGTGGTTCGAGCCGGTGAGGCGGTTCATCGACAGGTCGTCGGCGGCGTCGAGTTCCGGGTCACGGGAACTGCCTTCTTCCAGGTCAACACGGCCGGGGCGGAAACGCTGGTCGGGCTTGTCGGGACTGCCGCGGCTCTGGAGGGGCACGAGGTGTTGCTCGATGGATTCGCCGGAGGCGGTTTGTTCTCGGCGACCGTGGGCAGGAGGGCGCGATCGGTCGTGGCAGTGGAGAGCGACCGGAACGCGGCTTCCGATCTTCGCTTCAACACCGCCGGGTCCGTGAGGGTCGTAGAGCGGCCCATGGAAGCCCTGCCACCCGACGTGACCTGCGATGTCGCGGTTGTGGACCCTCCCCGCAGCGGTCTCGGCCGCGACCTGGTGGAAAACCTGGCATCGAGGGGCCCCCA
>JBFJTO010000344.1:0-1898 GCA_041625295.1 Acidimicrobiia bacterium
GCTCCTCGGTGCCAGATACCCAGATGTCCATGACCGACTCTTCTTCGTTCATCTCAAGACACCTTGTGCGAATCTTTGAACTGAACAGGGACGGCACCCACCCCGTAATCCTTGCGAAGCGGGTGGCCCTCCCAGTCATCAGGCATCAGTATCCGGCTGAGATCGGGATGACCCTCAAAGACCACCCCGAACATGTCGTATGCCTCGCGTTCCGCGAAGGCTGCGCCCGGCCACACACCGGTCAGCGAGGGAACCGACGGTTCCTCGATCGCCACGATGAGACGGAGACGAACCTGGTGCTCCATCGACAGCAGGTTGGTGACGACGTCATACCTCTCGCGGCGGACCCCCAGCCAATCGACAACGGTCACATCCGCGCAGACGTCGAATCCTGCTTCCCGCGCAGAAACCGCGAATCCAGCCAGCTGGTCGGCGGGAAGCCTGACGACGGCTTGGCCGTGGGAGTCCTCGAGCACGGCTCCTTCGAAGGCTGCGACGAGTCCGGCGATCAGTTCACTCATGGCTTCACTCACAACTCTCAACGTGCAATCTCGCCACTCATGATCTTGTCATGGAGCGTGAGGATGGCGTGCATCAGGCTTTGGGGGCCCGGAGGGCACCCGGGCACATACATGTCGACAGGGACGATCTGGTCGACACCTTGGACCAGTGCATAGTTGTTGAACATCCCGCCCGAAGAGGCGCAGGCCCCCATGGAAATGACCCATTTCGGATCGGGCATCTGGTCGTACACCTGGCGCAGCACCGGCGCCATCTTCTGGCTCACCCTTCCGGCGACCACCATCAGGTCGGCCTGGCGCGGGGAGGCGCGGAACACTTCCATCCCGAACCTCGCCAGGTCGTTGTGCCCGGCACCGGTGGCCATCATCTCGATGGCGCAGCATGCCAGCCCGAAAGTGGCCGGAAACATCGACCGCGTCGCCGCCCATCGGGCTGCCTTCTCGATCGAGGTGGTGAGAAGGTTGGTCGGCGCGGAAATACCCGCCATCAGGCGGCTTCCTCACCGTGGCGATACCGGGTTCGCCGGCTCACGTTCCAGTCCAGTGCGCCGCGTTTCCAGACGTAGGCCAGGGTCTCGACCACAAACAGCGTGAAGATGGCCACGGCGGCGATGCCAAACCAACTCAGGTCGCCAAAGCGAGACGCCCACACGAAGAGGAAGATGATCTCGACGTCGAAGACAACGAACAACATGGCCACCAGATAAAACTTCACGGGGAATCGCTGGGACGGCTCGGACTCGGGAAGAATGCCGCACTCGTAAGGGGCGAGCTTTTCGGGCGTGGGTCGGTTCGGCGAGACCAGCTTGCCGACAACGAGGGAAACGATCACGAACCCCGCGGCGAGGACGAACATGACCGCGATCGGTAGGTAGTCGGCAAGCGTCATTGCGACCCCGACATTAGAGCTGCCCGGCGTCGGCCGTGGAATCGAAGCGGGAGGCGTCCGGGCAACTCACCGCACCGGCAGGGGACGGACCAACGCCGCCAGAGCCTCATACACCCGCTCCCCCATCCCCTTGTCCTCCTCATCGAGCAAGTTGGACATCACCTTGAGCGTCCACTCCATCAGCGTCCGGTTGCGAAGACCAACGTGGGCCAGCGACCGCATGACCGAGGGATTGCCGATCAGTCTCACGAAGATCCTGGCCATCTTGTAGTAGAGACCGTATTCGTCATCGAGGTAGGCGGGATAGCGCTGGATGAGGGTGTTGTCGCCGGCTGCCAGCGCCTCCCCGACGAAACGGGCAGCGAAGCGGCCGGTCTCGTAGGCGTAGGAGATGCCTTCGCCGTTCCAAGGATTGATGGCGCCCGCGGCGTCCCCGACAGTGATCCAGTTGGGACCAACCAGGGGACTCTTGGAGAACGACATGGTGA
>JBFJTO010000345.1:0-1897 GCA_041625295.1 Acidimicrobiia bacterium
CGAGGGGCAGGCAGCCCAGGTGGCGCGCGACGTGGCGGCACTGTCCCCGACACTCGCGGTTTACGCGGACGTGTTCGTCAAGCACGCCACTGCCCCTACGGGGATGACAATCGAGCAATCAGCCCGCGACACCTTCGAGCGCGGTGGCGCGACGGCCCTCATCTTGTCGGGAACCGGAACAGGCCGGCCCGTCGATGTCGAAGACGTATCGGCAGTCCACAAAGCCGTGCCTTCGGCTCCGGTGTTGATCGGCTCAGGCGTGTCGCCGCACTCCGTTGCGGCACTGCTCTCGATCGCCGACGGGGTCATCGTCGGCACCTCCCTCAAACAGGAACTCACCGCTCCGATAAGCGCAAGCCTTGCCCGAGCGTTGGTTGAGGCTGCCGCGTGAACCGCGTCGACACCGAGTTTTCGATCACCGACGGGGTGGCCAGGCTCACGCTGGCAAAGCCCGACGTTCGCAACGCCCTCACCGATGTCGGGATTCTTACCGAGATCCTGGAAGGCATCGGAGAGGCACAGGCAGATGCCGGGGTGACGACGCTGGTGATCACCGGGAAAGGCACCGCCTTTTCGGCGGGCGGCAACGTCCGCGAAATGCAATCGAGAGGCGGCATGTTCTCGGGGACACCAGAGCAGCTGACGGAGAGCTACCGCTCCACGATCCAGCTCTTGACCCGCAAGATGGCTTCCACCGACCTGGTCACGATCGCCTCCGTCAACGGCCCTGCCGTGGGAGCCGGTTTCGACCTCGCGCTCGCATGCGACCTTCGTGTCGGTTCGACGCTCGCCAGGTTCGCCCACACATTCGTGGACCTGGGCATCATTCCCGGTGACGGGGGCGCTTGGATGCTCCCCAGGGTCGTGGGATGGCAACGAGCCGCTGAGCTGGCCTTCACCGCTCGGTTCGTCGACGCCCAGGAGGCGGTCGACCTGGGCATCCTTCTCGAAGTTGTGGCGCCGCATGAGCTCGAAGCGCGCACCAACGAGATCGCCAGCACGATTGCCGCAAAGCCGGCTCATTCGGTGCGTCTCACCAAACGCTTGCTGAGACACGCGAGAACGATGGACCTCGATGGATTCCTGGAGCTGTCGGCGGCCCTGCAAGCAGTGTCTCACCACACAGAAGCCCACCTCGAAGCAGTGGACCGCTACGTCGCCGCATGGGATGATCGTCGCAAAGAACAGGATTGAGCCCGGATTGGGCCTAGTGTCCCGGATCCGGTTTGGGTCATGAGGCCCATGGATCCGGTTCCAGCTGTAACGCATCCTGGTGACCGGGGACTAGCTCTAGCGAAGCCGAGCGGAGGCGCGTGGACGCACTGATCGCATCTATGGAAGGAACAGGCGAGGACCTGTATGGCCACGTCCATCGCGTCAGTTCCAGCGCCGTCGAGATCGGAACCATGCTCGGACTCGACCGTCTGGACCTCGACCGTCTCGCAACGGTGGGTGTCCTCCACGATGTCGGCAAGATCCATATAGACCCATCGCTCCTCGCCAAGGCAGGTCCGCTCATCGACGAAGAGATCACCCACATGCGCCGCCACCCGCTCTTTGGTTTCGCGATGACGGTCGAGCGGTTCGACCGTCACGTTTGCGAGGCGATTCTCTTCCACCACGAGCGATGGGACGGCGGCGGGTATCCGTTTGGACTCCAAGGTGAAGACATCCCGATCCTCGCCCGGGTGGTCCTCGTCGCTGACGCCTACGACGCCATAACCAGCCACCGCTCCTACCAACCGGCCCTGTCCGCCGAGTATGCCCTCAATGAGATAACTGCCAACAGGGCCCGTCAGTTCGACCCCACCGTGGTCGATGCCTTCGTGGCCATCGCGGAAGCGGGACGCCTCCCGGGCTTCCGCACGATCTACTCCACTGCGGTGGCGCGCTGACC
>JBFJTO010000346.1:0-1895 GCA_041625295.1 Acidimicrobiia bacterium
GAACACGACGATGTCAACGTCCTCTGCCTGGGCAGCAGGGTCATAGGAATCGCGGTCGCCGAGGAGTTGGCCATCACTTACCTAGAAGCACGGTTCAGCGGCGAAGAACGCCACGTGAGGCGCCTCGAGAAGGTGATCGCCCTGGAGGGCGACTGACTCAGCCGGTCAACCCACCCGCGAAGTCGTAGAGCGCCTGAAAACCGGACTCTCCCAGTTCTCCCGCCAGGCGTAGGGCCACAGTCCCATCAGGTGCAAGGACCGTCCAGTAGGGATAGGACGTGAGGCCATAAGCCAATCCGCCGGGCGAGCTGCGATCATCGAGCATCACAGGCGCCGTCCAGCCAACCCTCTCGAGCCAATCGGCCGGTGGGAAGTTGGGTCGGGTCTCGCTTGTTCCTGTGGCGACAGTCAACAGTTTGACACCCGCACGCCCCCCGCCGGCGTTCAGCCACGCCTGCAACTTGGGGACGTCGTTCTGGCAGTGAGGACACCAGTGTGCCGCGAAAACGATGATCGTCGCCTGGCCATCGGCGGCGATTCTGACCGTGTCGCCATCCGGGCTGACACCCGTGAGAACCGGAGCCACGAGTCCAACTGCAGGATCATTGGATGCGTCCGCAAATGGGGGCAGGGGGGATCCGTCCACGGTCACGGCTCCAAAAGCCGGCTTGGTGAGGTTGGAAGGCGATCCGGAAGAGAATGCAAAGGCGAGGGCTCCGGCAACGACAACGGCGATACCGATGCCAACCCACACTCCTGCCTTGCTACTTTTCTTCTCCACGCTCATTCGGCCTCCTCATATCGGTGTGACAGCAACAACACGGTGATGGCGATGAAACCGCTCAGCGCCATGAAGGGGATGGACAGAAAACCGAACTCATTGACCCACTTGGCGGTGCACGGCACGTCGACCGCACACACCGTGGAAACCAGATCGGGGAAGGTCTGTAGGAGATAGTGGTATCCGGACAACCCGATGCCGGTCACCGCCAGCGGAAGGGCGAACCTGCGAACACTCTCCTTGCGCATAGCGCCCACGCCGAGGATCACGACCAACGGATACATGGCGATCCTCTGATACCAGCACAATTCGCAGGGCGGCAGTTTCCATCCCAGCGAATATCCGAGACTCCCGGCGGTGGCCACGGCTGCTATCGCAAATCCGAGCCAGGGGAACAGGGCGGTCACACCCGACTCTCGAGCTCGGCGGCGCACAGCAGGAACCAGCAGAGCGACCGCGATCGCCAGTGACAAGAGTGCGAGGAGGCTCGCAAAGCGGTTGTATTCGTTGATATTCATCGCAGCCCCGACGGGATTCGAACCCGTGTTACCGGCTTGAAAGGCCAGCGTCCTAGGCCTCTGGACGACGGGGCCAGGCAGGGCCGCACGACCCTGATGAGCCCAGAATCGTAGCCGTGTCCCCGACTCAGGAAACCACCCACCGGTCAGGAGAGCTTGGTCGAGGCGTTCTCGAGCCGACTGATCGTCTCCGTCTGACCCAACGCAGACATCGACTCGAACAGGGGCGGGCTCACGGAAGATCCGGTGATGGCAACTCGTAACGGCTGGAGACCTTTGGAGGCTCCGATGCCGAGAACCTCGAGCATCTCGCGGAGCGTCGCATCGATGGAGTCCCGATCGAAGGACGCCAATGCACCGAGCCGCTTCAGAGCTTCGAAGATGATTTCTGAGACGCCTTCTTTTTCCATGACCTTGGTCCACGAACCGGGGTCGTAAACCGGCTCGGAGAACAAGAACGACACCTGGCCATCGACTTCGGTGAGCAGCTTGGTGCGTTCCTGAACGAGGGGAGCCATGCTCACGAATCGCTGCCAGTCGTCGGTCGTCAGCGGACCTTCGGCTTCCAGGTACCGGCGAGCGGCCGAGGCAAAGTC
>JBFJTO010000347.1:0-1886 GCA_041625295.1 Acidimicrobiia bacterium
GCCAGGGCACGCGGCGGGGTTGAGCGCTTGATCCTGGGTCCGGAAGGAATCGAAGCGCATCCGGATGCGGTAGCAGCCATCGAAGCCGCCGATCAGATCATCTTGGGACCGGGAAGTCTGTTTACGTCGGTGATGGCGGCGCTCTTGGTTCCGGGAATCGTCGAAGCCGTCGAAAGGAGCCAGGGCAAGATCGCTCTGGTTCTCAACATCGTCACCCAGGACGGCGAGACTCTCGGTCTCTCGGGCCACGATCACGTGGCCGCTCTGACCCGGCATGCGGGGCTGATCAGACCCGGTGGTATCGTCGCCCACCGGGGACCTCTCGAGGTCCCCTCTGGCCATGAGGCAGTGAACATCGACGCCGAAAAGGCCAACGCGCTCGGATGGACGGTTCACCACTTCGACGTGGTTGACCACCGCGCAGAGTGGCCCGCCCACGATCCGATAAAGCTGGGTCGGGCGCTGGCCACCCTGGTTTGAGAAAGTGAGAGAGTTGACACGGTTCCTGACGATGGACGACGTCGAGGTGGCGGGATTGCGAGTCTTGGTGCGGGCCGACCTGAACGTCCCGCTTCGTGATGGGGTTGTTGCCGACGACTTCCGAATCAGATGCGCCCTTGGTGCTATCGATGCTCTACGCGAGCGGGGCGCCGTTGTGATCGTGTGTTCCCATCTGGGCAGGCCGAAAGGCGCCGTCCCGGCGCTGGCGATGGACCCTGTGGCTGCGCGAATGTCGGAATTGGGCGGTTTTCCGGTTCGCAAAGTCGACACTGTGGTCGGTCCGCAATCCAGAGATGTGGTGGCGGCCGCCGTGCCCGGCGACGTGATCCTTCTCGAAAACACCAGGTTCGAAACCGGGGAAACCAAAAACGATCCCGCCCTGGCGCAGGAGTTGGCGGCGCTTGCCGACCTCTTCGTTCAGGATGCGTTTGGATCAGTGCACCGCGCTCACGCATCCACGGTTGGTGTCGCCGAGTTGACCCGATCGGTCGCCGGGCCTCTCTTGTCAAAGGAGGTCGTCTCACTGGGAAGATTCCTCGGTGAGCCCGACCGGCCCTATGTCGTGGTCCTTGGGGGTGCAAAGGTGTCGGACAAGCTGGCCGTGATCCGCAATCTGCTTCCGAAGGTCGATTTCATGCTGATCGGAGGCGGAATGTGCTTCACACTCATGGCGGCTCGGCGGGAGGAAATCGGAACCAGCCTGGTCGAAGAGGAACTGATCGGTGAGGTTCGCGAAGTGATGGACGGCCAACACGGCGATCGAATCGTCTTGCCGTCCGACTTCGTGATCGCCGACCGGTTTTCTTCCGATGCCAGTCGTCTCACGGTCGCCTCGATCCCGTCGGGCTGGATGGGTCTCGACATCGGTCCCGAAAGCGCGTCGAGTTTCTCGGAGATCATCGAGAGCGCTGCCAATGTGTTCTGGAACGGTCCCATGGGAGTGTTCGAGTGGGAGCCATTCCGGGCCGGGACGGAACAGGTTGCTCGGGCAATGGCCCGTTGTGGAGGTTTCACGGCAGTAGGTGGTGGCGACTCAGCGGCGGCTCTGAGAGCTCTGGAAATGGAAAACGAAGTGTCACACCTGTCCACAGGCGGGGGAGCGGGTCTCGAACTCCTCGAAGGCAAGCAGCTTCCTGGTGTGGCCGTGTTGGAACGGTGGGTTTGATGGAACGAAGAGATCTGATAGTCGGAAATTGGAAGATGCACACGAACCACCTGGAAGCGATTCAGATGGTTCAGAAACTCTCGTACCGCCTTGATCCCGGTGACTTCGACCGGGTGGACGTTGTCGTGGCGCCACCGTTCACATCGCTGCGGTCGATTCAAACCCTGATCGAGGCCGACAAGCTGCGGATCGGACTCGGCGCCCAGCACGTCCACTGGGA
>JBFJTO010000348.1:0-1881 GCA_041625295.1 Acidimicrobiia bacterium
CCGAAATAAGCATCCCTCTCCCCTATCACGTGGATCTTCAGCAAGTTCGTCGACGCCTGTTTGTTGGGGGGAATGCCCGCCACCATCACAACGGTCTCAGCCCGCTCACAGAGGCCCCGCTCTTCGAGAAACTCTTCGGCAGCTGTGATCATCACGTCGGTTGATCGCTGTCGTCCGGCATGGAAGGCCCGAACGCCCCGGTAGAGAGCCATCCTGGCCAAGATCGCCGTCTCTGGCGTGAAAGCGATGATCCGGGCCTCGGGTCGATAGTGGGAGATCATTCGCGCAGTGCTGCCCGACTCGGTGAATGCAACGATCGTTGTCACGGCCAGGTCTGCGGCCGCCTCGACCGCTGCCTTGGCCACCGCAGAGGCGACCTTGCCGCCACCTCCGATGAACCCAACCCGGACCGTCTGCCTGTCTTCGTTCTCGACCTCAGCGCATATCCGGGCCATCGTCTGCACGGTGAGCGCCGGAAACTCCCCGGTGGCCGTCTCCGCGGAGAGCATCACCGCGTCGGTCCCGGCCAGGACCGCCGTGGCCACATCGGTGACTTCGGCCCGGGTGGGTCGGGGTGCCTTGGTCATCGATTCCAGCATCTCTGTCGCTGTGATCGAGATGACACCGGCCGCATTGGCCCGGCGCAGGATGTCCGCCTGGACATGAGGTATCCGCTCGAGGGGAATCTGAACGCCGAGATCGCCGCGGGCCACCATCACTCCCGCGGCTTCGGACATGATCTCGTCGAGATTGTCGTAAGCCAGGGCCAATTCGATCTTTGCGATCACGGGCGCATCTCCCGCTCTCTCCCTCACCAATCGGACGTCGGCCGCATTGCGGACAAACGAGGCCGCCACGTAGTCCACTCCGATCTGGCGACCAAAGGCCAGATCCGCTTCGTCCTTCTCCGTCACCGCGGGCATACGCAGACTCGTGTCCGGAAAGGCAACACCTTTTCCGTCGGCGAGAACTCCGCCCTGGACGACCCGCGCCAGGAGTCGGTGAGGATGGCTCTCGACGACCACCAGTCTGATGAGACCATCGGAGAGCAGGATCTGTTCGCCGGGTCCGACGTCTTCGAGGAGGTGCTCGTAGTCGATCTGAACCGCGCCGTTCGTCGACTCACCGCGTCCGGGCCGAAGTTCGACCGCCGCGCCGTTCGCAAGCGTGATGGAGCCACCCGGGAAGGACCCGACTCTGATCTTGGGTCCCTGGATGTCCTGGAGCAGGGCGACGACTCTGCCTTCGAGCCGTGCGGCCTCCCGGACCCACTCCGCATATCGCCGATGGATCTCATGGTCTCCGTGACTGAAATTGAGTCGGGCAACGTCCATGCCTGCGGCCACAAGTTCTCTCACCTCATCGGGCGAGGAGAGGGCGGGACCCATCGTTGCGACGATCTTGGTTTTTCGTTCCGGCACGGCAAAACGCTAGCGGCTCGACTCCGGGTCACGAATCGGCGGGGACGAACACCACCTCGCCAAACAACTCCTGGTTGATCCGGATCAAGGCGTTCCTGCCTTGCTCGGAGGCCAACCACTCGACAAGGGATACGCCATCCGCCTGCACGGGAGACCCTTTCACTGCCATCGCCCGATAGGGGTTGACCAATCCCTGGCCGGACACATGCGCATCCACGAGTGCAAGCGTGGGCTGAAGTGTCAGATAGGTCCCGTATTCGGCGAGCGTGAATGCCCGCTTCTCCGCCGCGACCTGAAGAGTCAAACCCATGCCCTGGCCCGTCTCGGAGTACCAAGGCTGGCCCCTGGGGTCAGTTTCGCCCCAGATCGCCTTTTCGACGAGATTGGTTCCGGAACCGTCTGCCCGAGAGACGAACCGGTAGCCCTTTTCGGCAATCAGCTTGAACGCATCGCCAACATC
>JBFJTO010000349.1:0-1864 GCA_041625295.1 Acidimicrobiia bacterium
CGACCCGACCGGAGCGATCGCAGACCTTGCTCGAATTCTGCGACCTGGGGCAGCAACACGTGGACGGCAAAACCGAGAGTGAGAAGAATCAGGGCGCGGCGCACGATGTGCGTGAAGCCCCATCGGCTCGACTCGGAGGCGGGTGTGCTCAACCCGGATCCCTGACACGTCCGACCGTGAGCAGCCGCACCAGGCCGTGCACGAAGAACGCCGCATTGAGGACCAATATCAAGGTCCCGATAGCGAGAACAGCGGTTGTCCCCAGGCCCGAGGCGATCCCGATCAGCGCCCGTGCCAGCGGCGCCTGTGGGTCTTCGACGAGTTCCTCTGTGAACAAAGACGAGAAGAACGCCAGCGGACCGGCGACGCCGGCTGCAACGATGATCAGTCCCACCATCATCCCAACGGCGGTGAGGGCGACCATTCCAGTGGCTGCTCGCCGGGAACGGTCGGTCTCGGGCAAGTCATTCCGCTGCAGATCCCAGGCGGCCCCCAGGACCTCGCCGAACATTCTCACCCGGCGCCGGAGACCTTGCCAGAACCCGAACTTCGCTTCCTTCACCGTTTGGGTGATCCCCTTGAACACCCGGTACTTGAGCCCGGCACCATGGTGGATGGCATAGAAGTTGAGGCCGGCCTCGATCCGAAAACCGTCCTTGTAGCTGCCCGGAAGGACCTTCCACAGATTCTTGGTCAGAGCGCGTTCGCCCCCGAGAAGCGGGATGAAGGCCATGATCCGATGCAGGAAATAGATCTTGCGGTTGCGCATGAGGATGAACATCTCACAGGAGCCTTCGAGCACCGGCTTTAGGGTCTCCTCGATCATCGCGTGGGTGAGACCGACGATGTCGGCATCGGCAAAGAAGATGACTTCCGTTGCGGCATGTCGGACACCGACATCCATCGCGTGGCCTTTGCCGCGATTGGGTTCCACCCGGAGCACTGTGACCGGGTACGCATTGGCAACTTCGGAGGTTCCGTCGGTGGACCCGTCATCGACGACAACCACCTCTGAGAAGCCGGGGTACGACTCGAGGACTTCGAGAACACGGCCGATCCTGGTTGCTTCGTTGAAGGCAGCGACGATCGCTGTTACGTCCTGGCTCTCGCCCGCCACTCAAATGCTCCTTTGGCGATAGCAGCGGCGGCAACGATACCGAGAACGAGCCACTCTGCCTTTTTCAGATCTGTACCCGCAGCTTCGAGACCCATCCCGATGACCCATCCGATCGGAACCATCACGGCCAGCCAGACGAGGGTTCCCACGGAATCGAAGATCAAGAACCGCCGCATCTCGACTCGCCGAACCCCCATGTAGGCGATCGATGCGATCCGGGTTCCATACAGGAACTTGACTACGAGAAGTGCCCGGTGGGGATGGTCTCCGGTGAACCGGTCGAGTCGGCGGGTAGCGACCTCGAGTTTCTCTGATCGCTTCGGATCGGATGTCCACCTCCCGGCACCGGCGCGGGCGGCCCGGAACCAGGTCGAATCCGAGATCACCGTTCCCGCAAATGCCCAGGCGCCGACAGCCCAGACCGACCAGATCCCGTGCGCCGCCAGCGCCGAGGAAGCCAACACCACGGACTCGCCGAGAAAGAAAGTTCCTACGAAGACGATCCACGACTTGTGCAAGGCCAGCGATGCGATCACCCGGAAAAGGTAGCCGCGCAAACCATGGCAAAAGATCAGCGTCGTCGATAGGTCCAAATCCTCCTGTTCGATTCGAGATCTTCCCAAGACAATCGGAACATGTACCGAGCGATCGAGAGACGATTGGTTCCCGCACTCGCGAGCAGGAGCCGTTTTGCGATGCTTCTGCTCAAGGTTCCCAGGTGGTTCTACCGGACTCCGCTCAAGCATC
>JBFJTO010000350.1:0-1848 GCA_041625295.1 Acidimicrobiia bacterium
CCATCCAACTTGGGCAAGCGCATCGATCCCTACAATCCTGCACCGTGCTCGTTTCGTTGGACAACGTCTTCGTCCGCTTTGGCAACACCCCGGTACTGGCCGGGGTGAGTTTCGTGGTCGCTCCCGGCGAGGTGGTCGGAATAGCCGGACCGAACGGCGCCGGTAAGACAACCCTCTTGGGAGTGGTGGCCACGCTCACACCGCCAACTTCCGGCAGTGGATCCGTCCTCGGCGCCAACCTGGGTACCAACGAGGTCACAGCCATCAGGCCCAGAATCGGATGGGCCGGCCACGATCCCGGCCTGTACCCGGAATTGACCCTCCGCGAGAATCTCACCCTATCTGCAACGATCTCGGGGCATTCCGACTCCAGGGCCGACGATGCCCTCGACAGCGTCGGCTTGACCGGCGCAGCCCACCGCAGGGCGGACAAGTGCTCGAATGGCATGCAACGACGTGTCGACCTGGCCCGCATGCTGATGCTGGCTCCCGACTTCGTTCTTCTCGACGAGGCGCATGCGGGACTCGACAACGCCGCCGACGAGATCATCACGGAGATCTTGCGGCGAACCCGGCAAAAAGGAGGAGGGGCCCTTCTCGTCTCTCACGACGCCCACCGCCTCGCAGAGGACACCGACCGCGTGTTGATCATCGAGCGGGGAACACTCGCATGACCGGGTTCTGGCGCCAGGCTTGGACGATCGCCCGTCGCGACCTCACGATCGAAGGTCGGGCAGGAGAGGTGATCGGGGTAGTCCTGCCGTTCGCGGCCATCGCCGTGTTCGTGGTTCCACTCGCCACCGACGCCCTCGAGAACAAGCTGAACGAGTTGGGCTACCCGGTGTTCTGGTTGGTAGCGCTGCTGTTCGGAATGCAGATCGCACTGCGCCAGACGGGGACCGAGACCGCCAACCAGCGCCGTCACCTCGTCCTTCTGGGACTTGACCCCGCGGCACGTTTCGTGGGTCGCTCGCTGGCGGCGGGGTTACTCACTCTCGCGGTCCTTGGTGTGTCTCTACCCCTGATGATCGTGTTCTACAGCCCACCGCCGATTCGCGATCCCTGGATTCTCATCCCGGTCGTGATGCTCTTTGCCGTGGGCCTTTCGATGTTGACAACGATGGCCGGTGACGTGACCGTGGGCTTGCGAACCCGGTCGGTTCTCGCCCCCCTGTTGGTGGCCCCGCTGGCGGTTCCGCTGATCATCGGTGCCTCTCAGACGGTTGAGGCTCTGGCGCATGACCGCACTACCCTTACCTGGATCCTGTTGTTGGTGGTGGTCGACATCGGGTTGTTGGTAACCGGATTCCTGGCTTCGAAACCTCTGGAGGAAGCAGCAATATGAAGCGACTCGTTCTACCCACCCTGGCCGGCTTGGCAGTGCTCATGGGTTTCTGGCTGGCGGCTTCATCCCCGCCAGACGCCCTGCAGGGTGACTTCGTGAGGATCATGTACGTGCACGTGCCGTCCGCATGGCTCGCCTTCCTGGCTTTTGGAGTGACCGCCCTGGGATCCATCATCTGGTTGATCCGAAAGTCGGAGCGTTGGGACGCCATCGCCGCATCTTCCGCAGAGATCGGCGTGTTGTTCACCGGTCTCGCACTGGTGACCGGAATGGTCTGGGGTCGCCCGGTCTGGGGCACGTATTGGGACTGGCTCGACGCACGGATGTCATCCACCGCATTGATGTTCTTCGTCTACATCGGATATCTCGCCTTGCGGCGCGCCTCGACGGACCCAAAACAGCGCGCACAGCGATCGGCAATTCTCGGCGTGATCGCCGTGGTTCAGGTACCGCTGGTCTACTTCTCGGTTCACATCTGGAGGACACTGCACCAGGGGATGACG
>JBFJTO010000351.1:0-1839 GCA_041625295.1 Acidimicrobiia bacterium
CCAGGGCCTCGTTGGCCCGGCCTCGCTCGGGCGGGGCCGAAACCCGCACTTTGAGAGCGTCGCCATGGACGCCGTCGATGGAGGTGCGGCTGGCCCCGGGAACAACCCAGACTTCTACAACCGAACCCGTCTCGCCGGCCTTTACCCAGGGAACCACCCGTCCATTGTGCCACCTGCGCAAATCGGGAAGAACTGCCTGGACCCTTAGGTACCATCCCCTGTTCACAAAACAGGAAGCAGCCGTGTCGAAATCCGATTTCAGAAAGGTCGATCACCGAATCGACCTGCCCGCCCTCGACCACTCTGTGCTCGATCTGTGGGACGAGATCGATGCGTTCGCCGAGTCGGTGCGGATGCGGCCTGCCGAGTCCGAATACGTCTTCTACGACGGCCCTCCGTTCGCCAACGGGAGCCCCCACTACGGCCACATCCTCGCCGGGGTGATCAAAGACGTGGTTCCCCGCTACTGGACGATGCGCGGATACCGGGTGGAGCGTCGTTTTGGCTGGGACACGCACGGTCTTCCCGTGGAAATGGAGATCGAGAAAGAGTTGGGCATCTCGGGTCCACGCCAGATTGCCGAATATGGCATCGATCGGTTCAACGAGCGGTGCCGGGCCCTGGTCGAGCACACCGCCGGCGAATGGGAGCACATGGTCCGCAGGGTCGGGCGCTGGGTCGACATGGAAGACGACTACAAGACCATGGACCTCTCGTACATGGAGAGCGTCTGGTGGGTGTTCTCGCAACTGTGGCAGAAGGGCCTGATCTACAAGGCGTTCAAGGTTCTCCCGTACAGCTGGGGTGCCACCACGCCGCTATCCAATTTCGAGGTCAACCTTGGTGGATACCGCGACGTCGACGACCCGTCGATCACCCTGCGCCTCGAGGTTCTCGAGGCGGCCGGAAACGTCGCCAAAGGGGACTATCTCCTGGTTTGGACCACAACCCCGTGGACATTGCCGGGGAATCTGGCCGTGGCGGTCGGAGCCGACATGGAATACGTGGCCGTCGAAGTCGGCGGTGCCCGCTTCTGGATCGCCGCAGAACGCGTCGACTCGTACTGGAAGGAACGGCCGACGGTGGTCGACACCGCCACAGGCTCCGACCTGGTTGGAGTGTCCTATCGGCCCCCATTCGACTACTTCGGCGAGGAGCGCGACCGGGGAGCCTTCCGCGTGATCGCCTCGTCCGAGGTGACCGCCGAAGACGGCACCGGCCTCGTTCACATGGCCCCGGCATACGGTGAGGCAGACTTCTATTCACTGCAGGCCGCCGGACTCGACGTCCTCGTCGATCCCGTCGACCTGGAAGGGCGGTTCACGGATGCCGTGCCCGAGGTCGCCGGTATGAACATCAAAGAGGCCGACCCGATTCTGGTAGCGATGCTCAAAGAGAGCGGGATCCTGGTTCGAAACGAACGGATCCGACACTCCTATCCGTTCTGTTACCGCACCGATACCCCGCTGATCTACAAGGCGATTCCCACATGGTTCGTGAAAGTGGAGTCGTTCAAAGACACCGCCGCCGAACTCAATGATGAAATCCACTGGGTTCCCGACTTCGTAGGTGGAAAGCGATTCGGCAACTGGTTGGAAGGCGCCCGCGACTGGGCGATCAGCCGCAACCGCTATTGGGGTTCATGCATCCCCGTCTGGGAATGCGACCAATGCGACCAGACCGAGTGCATCGGGTCGGTCGATGAGATCGAGAAACGCTCGGGGATACGACCCGACGACCTCCACAAGCACGTCGTCGATCCGATCACGTGGCCGTGTGATCGCTGTGGAGGCACCATGACCCGGGTGCCCGAAGTGCTCGACTGTTGGTTCGAATCGG
>JBFJTO010000352.1:0-1835 GCA_041625295.1 Acidimicrobiia bacterium
AACCCACCAGACCGAGTTCGCGGGCGAGCCGTCGACAGCTCTGCCTGAAGAAGACCCCCTGGACGGTGCCCGATACGACGGCGTGAAGTGCGCGCATCTCGTCAGTCTGAACGCGTGACAGCCTTTGGCCAACTCAACGCTGGCATGTGAGACAGTGAGAGGATGAGCGGGATCCCACCACGGAACGCACCAGGATGGAACCACAGCGGCGACACGGGAGACCATGGCGACCGTATGCGTCGAGTCGTTCGAGGTTGTCCCCCGCCCGCCCGTCGGGGAGGAGGTATGCGAGATCCCCAAGGCTGGTCCCTCCGAATGAAATCGCCTCTTCGAGAACCGGGGGGATCGCCCTTCGAATTCGGTCGACAGCAGCCGGGACGAGAGTTCGGGCTCCCCGGTCCGGGGCGACCTCCGCCCGCCAGAGAATCTCGTCGGTGTAGATGTTGCCGAGGCCGGCGATGACCCTCTGGTCGAGGAGAACGGTCTTGACGGCACGGCCCGTACGCGACATCGCCTCCCGGAACCGTCGAGAGTCTGGCAACGCCAGCAGCGCATCGGGCCCGAGTTCTGCCGGAATCCGATCGAACACCCCGACAAAGCCAAAGGTCCGCGGATCTACGAACCTCAACTCGGACCCGTCGCTGAGGGCGAAGATCGCATTCGTGTGAGGCTTGTCGATTCCGCCAGGCTCGACCAACTCGAGCCGACCCGACATGCCGAGGTGAACCACCAGCATCTCACCGCTGCCGAGGACCGCGAACAAGAACTTCCCGTGCCGGCCAAGGGCCTCTATTCGCATACCCGTCAGCCGGTCGACGACCTCGGAGCTGTCACTGTTGCGGCGCGTCGTCCGCTCCCTCCGCACTTCCACACCGACAATCGTCCGGCCCTCGATCGCAGGCGCAAGATGTCTGCGAATGGTCTCGACCTCGGGAAGCTCGGGCATGCCGGCAATCTTGACGCTTTGCCATGGCAAGACCAAAGCCGGATGCCAAACCGGCGTGGCGCTAGCGTCGTGCCATGGATCGGATGGAACTCAGACCGCTTTCGACTGGCGAGATTCTCGAAGCATCTTTCAAGCTCTACACCTCGAATTGGCGAGACCTCTTCAAGCTCTCGGCTCTCGTGCTGGTTCCCCTTGGCGTTCTCTCCGCGGCGTTCCTGGGAAGGCTCGACATGGCCGGTCTCATGGATCTGGCCCGCAGCCCCAACCCGGATCCATCCGAACTCTTCGGGCTGCTGGGCCGTTTCTTGGGACGAACCTTGTTTGTGGCTGCGATTTCGTTTGCGGGAACACTGCTCGTCCAGGGGGCGTCGATCCGGATCTTCGCGGCCCAATACGAGGGCAGGAGCACATCCTGGCGAGAGTCGCTGACAGAAGGGGCGCACAAGCTCGGAGCGTTGCTTGGAACGACTCTCATGAGTGGGTTCGGAATCGGGTTGGGAATCCTGTTCTTCCTCGCGCCCGGGGTCTGGCTGTGGGCATCGTGGTATGTGGCAGTGCCTACGCTGATGATCGAAGACCTCGGCCCGATCGCGGCTCTCGGTCGTTCCTTTCGGCTGGTCAAGCAACGCTTCTGGCAGAGCCTGGGCGTGGCCGGCCTGGCCCTCGTGATCGTCTGGGTCGTCCAGCAGATCGTCGGGACGGTTCTTGGTGCCGTCCTGGGCATTTCGGCGATCGTCAACAGCGACTCCTCGGCATTGCTCGGCGGCGGGTTGCTTGCGGCGTCCTCCGCGATATCGACGATCGTGAGCATCTTCGTGGTGCCGTTCGCCGCTGCGGTGACCACGATTCTCTATTTCGATCTCAGGGTTCGCATCGAGGGATACGACCT
>JBFJTO010000353.1:0-1826 GCA_041625295.1 Acidimicrobiia bacterium
CAGCTGCTGAAGATTTCGAGCGGGTCTTCGAGAGTTTGCGCGCCAAAGGCATACGGATTGCCGAGGACACCAACGACGACCCCGAGGATCTGCTCGACGATGCCTCCATCAGTGTCTCGGACCCTGTGAAAATGTGGCTTCACGAGATCGGCCGCTATCGGCTTCTCACGGCACAGCAAGAGGTCGAGTTGGCGATGCAGCTCGAGGCCGGAGTGGAAGCCGAGAAGCAGCTCGCCGATGAGACTGAGCTGACGATCGAGGATCGCACGCTTCTCGAGCGTGCCAAGCGGGTTGGCAAGGCGGCGCATCGTCGTCTTGTGGAAGCGAACCTGCGGCTGGTGGTTTCGATTGCCCGGAATTACGTGGGTCGAGGGCTAGCCCTCTTGGATCTGATTCAGGAAGGGAACCTGGGGTTGATGCGGGCCGTCGACCGTTTCGATTACCGCCGCGGCTTCAAGTTCTCGACCTATGCGTCATGGTGGATCCGCCAGGCGATCACGCGCTCGATCGCCGATCAGGCCCGAACGATTCGAGTGCCTATCCACGTCGTCGACATGATCAACAAACTCACCCGGGTCCGCCGGGAATTGATGCAGGGTTTGGGCCGGGAACCGACCATCGACGAGATTGCCGACGAGCTCGACCTCGACGCCGATCGCGTCAACGAGTTGAGCCAGATCGCCCAGAACCCGGTGTCGTTGGAGACGCCCGTCGGTGAGGAGGATGACTCGACTCTCGGTGACTTCGTCGAAGATGAGGACGCCGAAGTTCCCGTTGAGGCGGCCACCTTCCGCCTCCTTCAGGATTATCTGGCACACGCGCTCGAAGGACTCTCAGATCGGGAGCGTCAAGTGCTGGTCATGCGCTTCGGTCTCGAAGATGGCCGGGTTCGCACGCTCGAAGAGGTCGGGTCGCGGTTCAACGTGACTCGAGAGAGGATCCGGCAGCTGGAGACCAAGGCGCTCGCCAAACTCCGGCATCCTCAGAACTCGCGGCGCCTGGAAGGCTTCCTCGAAGAGGGCTAGATCGCCGGCTGGCCCGGCACCGTGGCCGCCAGCCCAGGGTTGTTGCCGCTATCGGTGTCTTGCAGCCCCCGGTTGGAGGACAGAACGTCCGTTCAGGTCGTTTCGTCTTCCGCTGCCACCGACCTGAGGCCCTTCGATCCCGCCGACAGGCCTCCAGCCAGCGAGTTGCGGGCCAGGTCGACGACGCCCACTGCCTGGTCGACGAGTTGTCCTACGGCGGGATGGTTCTTGGCCTTTTTGGCGGTTTGCTTGATCTGCTCGTATCGCTCGCGCCCGGCCCGGGCGCCCAACACGTATCCCACTCCGATACCGATCACGACCCCTGTGCGAAACTTCATGGTGCCATTCTGCCACTCCGAGGCTGGTTCCACCCATTGGACGGGTGGTAACATGCCGCCCCTGCGCCGGCCTCACCCGGCGCTTCCTTCCGGGGTAGCTCAATTGGCAGAGCGTCGGACTGTTAATCCGTAGGTTGTGAGTTCAAGTCTCACCCCCGGAGCCACCACGAAACCCCTGTTGACCAGGGGTTTCGTTGTCTCTTACCCCGTCGCGCACGGCTGCCATTTTGGGTTCCAGGGCACGGAGAGGGCGCGCCACGGGTCAGCCATCGCCGTTCTCACCGTGAGTGCTGTCGCTCCAACCGGTCGGCGATCTCGTCCCTGACGTCGTCATAAAGGTGTCCGTAGACGTCCATGGTGACACGAATCGATGAGTGCCCGAGGTGCTCCCGTACGTGTCCAGGGTGGGCGCCGGCGGCGATGAGCAGCGAGGCACAAGTGTGTCGGAGGTCGTGAATGCGCA
>JBFJTO010000354.1:0-1823 GCA_041625295.1 Acidimicrobiia bacterium
CCGGCGACCATGGCTGCGAGGTCGAGGGCGACGATGCGCTTGCTCTTCAGTCCCTCGGGTACGTCGCCGTCGGCTATCCGTTTGGCGAGCCCCTCAACGATCGCGGTCTTCCCCACGCCGGGATCCCCTATCAAGACCGGGTTGTTCTTGGTTCGACGGGAGAGCACCTGTACCAGGCGCCGTATTTCGTCGTCTCGCCCGATCACTGGGTCGAGTCTTCCCTGGCGCGCGGCATCGGTGAGGTCGCGTCCGTATTGCTCCAATGCGTTGAAAGTCTGCTCTGGGTCGGGCGACGTGACTCGCTGGCTTCCTCGAAGCTGTCTCAGCTGACCGAGTAATGCCTCGACCGTGATGCCCAGTTCACGAAGATCGTCGCCAACTCGTCCCGGGGATGCGGCCAGCGCCAGAAGCAGGTGCTCGACGGATGTGAAATCGTCTTTCAGATCCCGGCGGCGGCGCTCGGCGTCTTCCATCAGTGCGGTCATCTGCTGGGACATCTCCGGGTCCGATCCACCTCGGACCTCCGGGAGAGTCGCCAACTCCCGATCGGCAACCCGCCCAACCTCGTCGGTTCCCGAGGTTCGCAGGAGCGGAACTGCGATCCCGTCGGTGCGGGACGCCAGCACCGAGAGGAGGTGGACCGGATAGACGGCCGGATGGTGCCTGGCCACGGCAAGGTCATGGGCGTCCAGCAAGGCCTGCCTGCTGCGCGTTGTCAGTTTCTCGACATTCATTAGTAATCCTCTTGATAAAATCTGAGTGTCATTATATCAAGTTTGAGTCGATGCCGTGAGCCGACCAACAAAAAGCGGGGCTGCTGGGCAGCCCCGCTTTCGGGAGGGTGAGAAACGGATCTCAGTCCGTTATCGACGAGTATCGGCGCTCCCACATAACGTCGCCGTAAAGGCTCACAGGGAAGGCAGGTGTTCGGCGCGCCCGCTCTCGAACCGGGTTATCTCAGCCTCATGCCGCAGGCTGAGACCGATGTCGTCGAGACCATTGAGGAGGCGATACTTTGTGAAGGCGTCGATCGGGAAACCGATCGAGTCGTCACCCCAAGCCACCGTCTGGGCGGCCAGGTCGATTGTCGCCAGCGCAGCCGGATCGGCGAGGGCAGATTCGGTGAGGCGGTTCACGGCTGCGGTGTCCAGGATCACCGGCAGCAGCCCGATCTTGGTGCAGTTGTTGAAGAAGATGTCTGCGAACGACGGGGCGATCAGGGCTTCGAAGCCCCAGTCCTGGAGCCCCCAGGGCGCGTGCTCTCGTGATGATCCGGACCCGAAGTTGGGCCCCGCGACCAGAATCCCGGCCTGCGCGTACTCGGATCGGTCGAGGACGAAATCCGGTTCTGCCTTGCGCCAATCAGCGAAAACGAAGTCGCCGTATCCGGTCCGTTCCACTCTCTTCAGATACTCCTTGGGCATGATCTGGTCGGTGTCGACATTGGCGCGCGGGAGCGGTGCCAGTGTTCTGCGGATGATGGTCACAGGCTTCATTCGTGCTCCGGGAAAGTGAATCGGGTTGGTGTGGCCGCAAACGCCTCGATCGATGCGACGCTCCACGCCAACACTTTGTGCGGGTGCAGCCGGTACATCACTCCCGGGTCGGGTCGGTACGGGTATTTGGCTGAGTAGGCGTCTGCGATGGACCGGTGCGACCCGGGGTCGGGTTCGAGTGTCTCGGCGCGACCTTCGACCATGACCTGCAATCCGTGGCGGTCCGCCCCGGCTGTCAATTCTGGAGTCGTCCTCAGGTTCTTCGCCCACCTGGTCGTAGATCCCCCTTCGAAAAACAGGGCCCCATCGACCCAGGCACCCCATATC
>JBFJTO010000355.1:0-1822 GCA_041625295.1 Acidimicrobiia bacterium
ACTCGTCATCGAACTGGATGACATCGCCGAGGCATTGCAGCGGCGCATCGTTCGCTACGACAAAGCTGCCGATCGGCATTTCGACGTGATAAGTGCGTTCATAAAGAGCGTGCGCGGTTCGGATGTGGATGCATCGCTCTACTGGCTTCACCTCATGCTCGAAGGCGGTGAGGATCCCGAGTTCATTGCTCGCAGACTGGTGATCCTCGCTTCAGAGGACATCGGCTTGGCGGATCCCAACGCTCTCCTGCAGGCTGTTGCCTCGGCAGATGCACTTGCGTACGTTGGCCTTCCCGAGGCAGCCCACCATCTGACTCAAGCAACCATCTATCTGGCGACAGCGCCAAAGTCGAATTCCGTGGCGATGGCCATGGCCGCCGCACGAGACCTGATCCGGGAGGGGCCCTCTGGCACCGTTCCCGACCACCTCGTTAGCAGCGGCGCCCGCGGTTACCGGTACCCGCATGACTTCGCGGATCACATCCTCAAGCAGCGATATTTCCCGGATGGCGTGGATCCCCAGATCCTTTTCAGGCCTACCGAGCAGGGTGTGGAGGAGAGGGTGAAGAGACGACTCGAATGGATCGATGAGTTTCTCGGCAAGCCCCGCCGGAGCGAGGATTAGCCTGGTGACCGTGTTGGATCGATTGTGGTGGTTTGTGACCGGCCTCGTGGCGGGAGGTGTGGTCACCGTGAGGGCCCTTCGACGCAAGCCCACGCCCGCAGACTTGCGCAAAGCGACGATCAACACGGGTGCCGATGTGTTGGATCTCGCGGCGCGGGCCCTTCGAGCTCCCCGCCGACCGTGATCGTCCGGTCTGATCACTAACCTGCCTCACCTCATGAACAGCTACGAGATACGGCGCACATTCCTCGACTTCTTCGAAGCCAGGGGCCATGTGATTCGACCCTCGGCGTCCCTGATACCCACCGATGCCACCCTCCTGCTGGTCAATGCCGGCATGGTGCCTTTCAAGCCTTTCTTCCTTGGTGAAGAAGAGCCGCCGTACCGGCGCGCAGTCTCGGTGCAGAAAGCGGTCAGAACCATCGACATCGACATCATCGGTTCGACCGTTCGGCATATGTCGTTCTTCGAGATGCTCGGCAATTTCAGCTTTGGCAACTACTTCAAGCCCGACGCGATGCTGTGGTCCTACGAACTGCTGACCGAAACCTTCGGGATCGACCCATCACTGATGTGGTTCACGGCTTACAAGGATGATGATGAGGCTACCGCGCTGTGGATGGATCACGTGGGAGTTCCCGCTTCGCGCGTCCAAAGAGGCGGCAAGGACAACTTCTGGCAGATGGGAGTGCCCGGGCCGTGCGGACCCTGCGCCGAGGTCTTCGTGGATCTTCATCCCGAGCTCGACGATGACGGCGGGCCCATCGACGGTGACGAGGACAGGTACGTGGAGATTTGGAACCTGGTCTTCATGCAGAACATTCAGGACCGGCCGTACAACGTGATCGGCGACCTTCCAACGAAGAACATCGACACCGGAATGGGTCTCGAGAGGCTTGCCATGGTGCTCCAGGACGTGCCGTCGGTGTTCGACGTCGACACGGTGCTTCCGGTGAGGTCTGCGGGCGAGCGTTTCACGGGCGTGAAGTATGGCGATAGCGCCATGTCCGACGTGAGTCTGCGGATTCTTGCCGATCATGGCAGGGCGATGACCGCGTTGATCGGCGACGGAGTGGTGCCGTCCAACGACGGCCGGGGTTACGTGCTCAGGCGGATCATTCGCAGAGCGGTCAGGCACGCATGGCAGCTCGGTGGTGACGGCCTGGTGACGCCGCCCCTGGTTGCCGCGACCGCGGA
>JBFJTO010000356.1:0-1786 GCA_041625295.1 Acidimicrobiia bacterium
CCGTCTGCGGTTGCGACCTGGCGAGTGTCGATGATGCGAAGCAGATCCATTTGACGGGCCCGGATCCTGGCGACCATCGTCTCGAGGCCGACGAGTTCGGATTCGATGGTGTCGGTGGTGCATTCCATGATCCCAACTTATCGGTGGTGTGTGACATAAAACGATCTAGTGCATTACTCCGAGCAACGGCGCGGAGTCAAGCGAGCTCGTCGGCGTCCAGACGGAATCCCAATCGGCACCCGGCCTTGTGAGGGTCCCTGGGAACCAGGTGATCCACGCTCACTCCGGTCATCTGGTCGGCCAGGCCCATCGCCATGCCCAGGTGGAGTCCACAGATCGTGGCCGCGTCGGACTCGGCCGCATCGGCGAACGGGCAATTCGAAAGCGTGAACTCGACCTTCTCGCCTTCTGAGGCCATGGTGGGTTGGAAGCCGCCCCGGGCGATGGCGTCGGCGAGCAACTCCGCATGCGTGCGTTCCGATCCCCCTGATGCGACCCCCAATCTGTGTCCGGCGCTCCGGCCGACTTCTTCCGCCGATCGACCCGTGGACACCATCTCGAGAAGCAACAGGCTGAGGTGCTGATAGGGACCGCTTCCCGCCCAGCGAGCGTCGGCCGCCGGATGGATGCGATAGACGAAACGGGGCCGCCCTGGGCCGGCGGATCGGGTCTTGGATTGAAGGACTAGCCCCGCGGCGATCAGCTTGGCGAGATGCTGACGGATGGCGTTGTGGTTGAGTGAGAAGCGGCTCGTCAGCTCGGCGACATCGACCACTGTCGGCGACTCTGCCAGGTATCGAAAGATGCTGTGACGGGTTGGATCTCCCAGCGCCCGGGCCTGTTCCTGGAGGTTCACCGCCGCGAAAATCTGATCCGCCATGTCCCGGGGTCGATCTGCTCGGCGACATGCGTGAATCCCTGCTCGCCAAGAACCCCTACGAGCCGGACCGGCTCGAATGGAGCCAGAACCACGAGGACCTCGTTGTCGGCAGTTTCCGCGGCCGCTGCGCTGATGGCATCGAAAGGTTCACCGCCGGCGGCGAGGATGGGGCGGGCGTCGATGGTCCGCACCCGGGAAGTCAGGTCCGCCACCCATCGGTCGGGGCCGCTTTCGACCACCGTCCATAGGTACTGAGATGGAAACTCGGCATCCAGCTGATATCGGAGTGGTACCGGGTCGTGATCGTTTATCAGTCGAAGTGTCTCGCCGGTCGCCAGAGCGGCCAGACGGTCGAAAAACGTCTTGTGGCGATCCCGCGGGATGAGGGGTCTGACATCGACGATGATGGCGGGTGGGGCGGTCTGGCTCATTCTCTGGTTCTCCATGGTCGAAACTGGACGGTTCTATTTTTCTATCATAGACTAGAAAAACTGTTCGGTGTCATGGCAGGGTCGAATGTGAGGTGGGAAGAGATGACTGTCGTCCGAAGCGCCGTGGCCGCCGCCCTCGAGGATGTGATCGACCCCGAGGTTGGTCTCAACCTGGTCGAGCTGGGCCTCATCTACGGGATCGGAATCGTAGAGGGCTGCGTCGTCGTCGACCTGGGCGTGACTACCCCGAGCTGTCCTTATTCACACCGCCTCGCCGATGATGCTGCCGCCGCGGTTCGTGGCGTTCCGGGTGTCGCTTGCGTGGATGTCAGCTTGCGTCTCGATCCTGCCTGGGTGCCGGCGATGCTCAGCGATCGGGCCCGCCTCCTCATGGGCTGGCGATGACCATCCCGCTCACCCGAGGTTCTTCCCCACTGCGACGACGGGTTCCCTTCCGGGCGGCGATGCTGGCCAC
>JBFJTO010000357.1:0-1784 GCA_041625295.1 Acidimicrobiia bacterium
CTCATCGACGGTGGAGTCGACCTTCTTCTGGTCGAGACTCAATTCGATTTGCTCGGGCTCAAGGCGGCCGTGAACGCGTGTAGGAGGGCCATGGAGGCAGCCGGTGAGTCGATCCCGATCCAGGCACAGGTCACTATCGAGTTGACAGGTCGCATGCTCCCTGGCACCGAGATCGGAGCCGCGATTGGAGCCATCGAGCCACTTGGCGTCGATGTCATCGGCATCAACTGTGCAACCGGTCCCGCGGAGATGTTCGAGCACGTCCAACAGTTGACCTCGACATCGAGCCTGCCTGTGGCAGTGATCCCGAATGCCGGTCTCCCGCATGTGGTCGATGGAGAAATGGCCTATGGGCTCACACCTCGCCAACTGGCGGAACACCATGAGGAGTTCGTGTCGAGACTCGGGGTCACGGTCATAGGTGGGTGCTGCGGCACGACGCCCGAGCACATCGCCGCAGTCGTCGAAAAGTGCGCAGGACTCACGCCGTCGCCCCGCAACCCGCAACCGATTCCAGGAGCAGCCTCGCTCTACTCCCACGTTCCCTTTGCGCAGGACACCTCGTTTCTGATCATCGGCGAACGGCCAAACGCCAACGGCTCCCGGGCCTTTCGGGAGGCGATGCTGGCCGAGGACTGGGACGCATGCGTCGCCATCGGAACCAACCAGGTGCGCGAGTCCGCGCACCTCGTCGACCTGTGCGTCGACTACGTGGGCAGAGACGGCGTCGCGGACATGGACGCGATCGCCTCTCGCTTCGCAACCCAGGTGGCTGCCCCGATCGTGTTGGACTCCACGGAGCCAGAAGTGATGGAGGCTGGACTCGAGTGGATCGGCGGAAGGGCGGTGCTCAACTCCGCCAACCTCGAGGATGGGGATGGACCTGGATCGCGGGCGGACCGCGTGTTTTCGCTGGCACGGGAATACGGGGCAGCGGTCATCTGCCTTCTGATCGATGAGACCGGCCAGGCGCGCGACGTCGAGTGGAAACTCCGGGTTGCGCATCGCTTGTATGAAATGGCCACCACCCGATACGGTCTCCGGCCCGGCGACCTCCTCTTCGATCCGCTCACGTTTCCCTTGAGCACGGGGGACGACAACCTCCGTGGCGACGGTATCGCCACCATCGAAGCCATCCGTCGAATCAAGACCGAGTTACCGGGCGTGTTCACCGTTCTGGGAGTCTCCAATTGTTCATTCGGGCTGAAACCGGCCGCCCGCCAAGTACTCAACTCGGTTTTTCTTGCCGAAGCGGTAAAGGCCGGCCTCGACGCGGCGATCGTCCACGCCGGAAAAATCATGCCTCTCTCTCGCATCCCCGATGATCAAAGAGTCGTGTGCTCCGACCTGGTGTGGAACCGCCGTGGCGGAGAAGACGGCACTTACGACCCTCTCACCACACTGCTCGACGTGTTCTCCGACGTCAGCGGCCCCACCGCCGAGGTCGAGGACCGATCGGGGTGGTCGATAACCGAGCGTCTGAGCAGGCGGATCGTTGATGCCGAGCGAGAAGGTCTGATCGGGGACCTCGACTCTGCCCTCGAAGAGTTCACGCCGCTTCAGGTCGTCAACGAGATCCTTCTCGCAGGAATGAGTGTCGTCGGAGAGCGCTTCGCCAGCGGAGACATGCAACTCCCATTCGTCCTTCAGTCGGCCGAGACCATGAAGGCGGCAGTCGCCTATCTGGAACCGAAGATGGAACGAAAAGACCAGGGCGGTAAGGGAACGATCGTCCTGAGCACCGTCAAAGGCGATGTTCACGACATCGGAAAGAAACTCGTCGA
>JBFJTO010000358.1:0-1778 GCA_041625295.1 Acidimicrobiia bacterium
CGAACTCCGAGATCTCCTCGGGCACCGACTTCTCCTTGTGGATGCGGTCGAATGCGGCTTCGGCTGCCACCGCCTGCTCTTCGCCCCAGTAGAGCGCAGCGATCTCGCGGCCCAGACGTCTCTTCGTGTCACCGGGGTGGAGTCGGCCTGAAGCCAGACCGGCCACGATGGAGTCGATCTCGGCGTAATCGATCTCCGTGGCGAGACGGAACCACTGCTCGATCAGATCATCGGGGATGCTCATCGTCTTTCCAAACATCTCTTCTGCGGAGTCGGTCACCCCCACGTAGTTGCCGAGGCTCTGGGACATCTTCTGTTCCCCATCCGTGCCCACCAGCAGCGGGACCGTCATGGCGATCTGAGGCATCTGGCCATACCGTTCCTGGATGACCCGGCCCATCATCAGGTTCCAGAGCTGGTCAGAGCCTCCCAATTCGATGTCGGCTTCCACGGCCACCGAGTCGTATCCCTGCAAGAGCGGATACATGAATTCCATGATCGAGATCGGAGTCCCATCACCGATTCGATTGGCGAAGTCGCTCCGCTCCATCATCTGAGCGACGGTCGCTTTCGAGGTGAGCTCGAGGATCTCGGCCATATCCAGCGAACCCAGCCACTCGGAGTTGTATCGGATTTCGAGGGGCTCGGGCAGGAGGACCCTTCCAAACTGGTCGAGGACAGCCTCGGCATAACCGCGCACCTCTTCCACTGAAAGCCGTTTGCGGGTCTCGTTCTTGCCGCTGGGGTCACCGACCTGGGCAGTGAAGTCCCCAACGATCAACACGGCGGTGTGGCCCAACTCCTGGAAATGCCGCAGCTTGCGGAGGACCACGGCCCAGCCAAGGGTCACCGACGGGGCGGTCGGGTCGAGACCGAGCTTGACGCGCAGCGGGCGGTTGACGGTGAGGCGTGTGGCCAGCTCTTCGGGAGGGCTGACGGTGTCCGTGCCCCTGAGCAGCTTCTCGAGTTCAGGTGTCATCGGTGTGGGAGCGTACCTGCATGGCTCCGACATCGGGCACACCATCGGCGACAAAGCGCCACGGGCGATCGACACCAACACGAATTCCCACCCTTGCGGTCGACTCCCAGGTCACAGGCACTCCCGGGGAAAGCCGATACCGACCCGAGAGCAGGCTCGATCCGTCGTCCGCCCCTGTGACACCCATGGCTTGGCAAAGCTTGCCGGGTCCGTCGCAGATGTGATCGCTCCTCCCCCGCCGCTTCGTCATGATCTCGACGCGCCGCTCGGGAACGCCGCCTCTGAGAAGAACTGCCGCCCCGGATCCAACCGGACCGGTGACCACGTTGGCACACCAGTGCACACCGTAGGACCGATAGACATAAAGCATTCCCGGAGGTCCGAACATGGAACGGTTGCGCGATGTCGGTCCACGGTATGAGTGGCTGGCAGGGTCGTCGGCCGTGTATGCCTCCACCTCGTCGATGAAGAGCGAGCATCCGTCGTCGACACTTTCCAAGCGCATCCCGAGCAGCATGGGCGCCACGACCGGCGCAGGCCCGCCCAAAACGGCGGAGAGGTTCATCCCAGTTGATCTAGCAACACGGCTTTGAAGGAGTGCAGCCGATTCTCTGCCTGGTCGAATACACGAGATCGCGGATCATCCATGACTTCGTCGGTGACCTCGTCGCCGCGATGAGCAGGCAAGCAGTGCATGAAGATCGCGTCCGGCGCCGCCTTCGAGAAGAGAGATTCGTCGACGCGCAGACTCTCGAAGGCGATCTTTCGGCTGACGGCCTCGGTCTCCTGACCCATGGAC
>JBFJTO010000359.1:0-1775 GCA_041625295.1 Acidimicrobiia bacterium
ACCGTGGGCGTGGTCCCCGGCATTCGCAAGCTCGCCGAAGAACCTTGGCCAGTGAACCTGGCAGTCTCCCTACACGCCTCCGACGACGAGACCCGCAACCGGCTCGTGCCGATCAACAAGAGGTACCCGCTGGTCGAGGTCGAGGATGCGGCGGCGTCCTTCTTTGCCAACAAGGGGAGGCGGGTCTCGATCGAGTGGACCATGATCGCCGGCGTCAACGATTCGCCCGCCCAGGCCGCCGGACTGATCCCGATCGCTCGCCGATTGCGGGCCCACGTGAATCTGATCGCATTGAACCCGACACCGCTCACGAACGATCTTCCTTCCCGTCGTACCGACATCGAGGCTTTCGCTCGGCTTCTCTCCGACGGCGGTGTCAACGTCACGATCAGGGACACTCGCGGCAAGGACATAGACGGCGCCTGCGGACAGCTGCGGCTCAGCAAGGCCCCTTCACAGGCAGACGACCAGTCGATATAGTGGCCGGGCGGCGCGGAGCCGGGGCCCGAACGGAGCCCCGATGTCGTCGCGACGCAATCAACGAGGCTTACTGGCTGCGGTTTGCATCGCCGCCCTCGTCACCGGATTCTCGGCCGACTACCAGGTTCGCCGGGGCGACACACTCGCTTCCATCGCAAGAGCCCAGGGAACCTCGGTGGCAGAACTCGTGGCACTCAACGGGATCGCCAACGCCGACCTCATCTGGGTGGGGCAAACGCTGAAGGTCCCGGGAGCGGAATCTCGCGTCCACGTCGTCGCTCCGGGGGAGTCGCTGGCAGGCATCGCCTCTCGCTACTCGACCACGGTGGAAGCCCTCGCGGAAGCCAACGGCATAGCCGACCCCAACCGCATCTCCGCCGGGCAGGAGTTGGCCGTGCCCGCCGGGACGGCGGCGCCAGCGAAGAAGTCGAGATTCCATGTCGTGCAACCCGGAGAAACCTTGGAGGCCATCGCGGCCAGGTATCAGACGACCGTCTCAGCGATCGCCCAGGCCAACGGAATCGCCAAAACCTCCCTCATCTTCGCAGGAAACACACTGGTCTTGGATGGACCACCGGTCCCGATAGCCGAGGGCGAACCCGGACTGAACACCCACTCGATCACGCCGGGAGAGACGCTCACGAAGATCGCAGCCCGCTTTGCCACCACGGTGTCATGGCTCGTCGAAAAGAACGGCATCGCCGATCCGAACAAGATCGCCGCCGGAGCCGTGATCGAAGTCCCCGGTCCCGCCTGGATGTGTCCTGTGACCCACGCGACCTATTTCAACGACTGGGGATTCCCTAGAAGCGGAGGGAGGTTTCATCAGGGAACAGACCTCTTTGCACCCATATGATCACAGGTTCGCGCACCCGTGTCGGGAACGGTCACGCAGCGGTCGGGAACCATCGGAGGCCTGCAATTCTGGCTTGAAGGCGACGACGGTAACCTATATCTGGGAACCCACATGGACGCGTTCGGAGCCTCCGGTCACGTGGAGCCCGGGACCGTCATTGGCTTCGTCGGCGATTCGGGAAACGCGGTCGGGGCCACCCCGCACCTCCACTTCGAGATGCACGTGGCCGGGTCACCGGTCAACCCGTTCCCCACGCTTCAGGAATGGTCCTGCTGAGGCCGCGGCATCTCGAACCGATCTCTGGTGGTGGAATAGGCCCGTCCCCCCAATCGGCCAACGGCTCGATAGCGACCCGGATCGATGCGACCATCCACGAATAGCGCCTGGTCGACATGGAAGCGAAGCGTCTCACCAATCACGAGCGTCGACGCCATCGCGC
>JBFJTO010000360.1:0-1766 GCA_041625295.1 Acidimicrobiia bacterium
GAAGGTCCCGGTGAGTACAGATCTCCCCCGGATGTGAGAACGAAACGGGGGATTCTCTCCAGGAGACCGGGGGCAAAGCCGCCGCTGTCGGTGACCTCGAGCATGACCGTCGATCCCACCGGTGCCGCCGTGGCGCAGGCAGCCACCACCACGAGTAACGCTGCGAGTTTTCTCATCGCGTTTGGACGCCCGCGCCGAGGTTTTGGTTCCGGGTGCCCCGTCGGGGCACCCGGAATCCGTTCATGCGCTTTCGAAGTCGGTGAGACCGGCATCGATCAGGTCGATAGCCCAGTCGAGCTCGTCCATCGTTGTGATCAGCGGTGGAATGAAGCGGATGACGTTCCCATCGGGTCCGCAATCGCCGATCAACAGTTCCCTGTCCATTGCGTACTGCTTCAGATGGCTGAACGCTTCGGGACTCTGCTTTCTCGTCGAGCGGTCCGAGACCAGTTCGACTCCGATCATCAGACCCAGACCGCGCACATCACCGATTGTCTTGTGCTCCACGGCCAGTTTGTCGAACCGCTCGAATGCGTGTGCCGACAAGTCACGAGCGTGGGGGAGCAGCCCCCGCATCGCGTCGACGACGGCCACCGATGCCGCGCAGGCAACCGGGTTTCCGCCAAAGGTGGTCCCATGCGATCCCGGTAGCCAGGAGTCCATGAGCTCTGCGGAAGAGCCGTAGGCGGAAAGCGGGAGACCATTGGCGATGCCTTTGCCCAACGCGATGATGTCGGGCTTGGCCTGGAAGTGATCCGCTGCGAACCATTCGGCGGTTCTCCCGAATCCGGTCTGGACTTCGTCGTACATGAGCTTGATGCCATGTTCATCGGCGAGGGCCCGCAGTCCGTCGAGGAAGGCGGGAGGGGCCGGGTAGTAGCCGCCCTCGCCCTGCACGGGTTCGATCAGGAAGACCGCGATGTTGTGGGGAGCCACCTCGTGTTTGAACCTGAGACGCAGTTCGTTGAGGGCGTAGGTGGTGGCAGCCTCTTCGCTCATCCCGGATCGATAGGGGTGCGGGAATGGAGTCACGAACACCGATCCCAGGATGGGGTGGTACCCATCACGGTATTTCGAGTTCGATGTCGTGTACGCCACCGATCCCATGGTCCGGCCGTGGAATGCGCCCCGGAACACCATCACGCCCTGGCGACCGGTCACCTTCTTGGCCAGCTTCACGCCGGCCTCAACGGCTTCGGCGCCGCTGTTGGCGAAGCCGAACTTCTCGATCCCGACCGGCGTAATGTCCCGGAGTCTCTCGGCGGCGAGCACGAGTGACTCGTACCTGAACACACATCCGGAATGGATGACGCGGTCGAGTTGTCGGTGGGCGGCGGCCACGACATCGGGATGGTTGTGACCCAAGTTGGCGGTTGCAGTGCCGCATATGAAATCCGCCCAGCGGTTACCGGCGGCGTCGCTGAGCCACAATCCCTGGGCTTTGTCGATGACCAGATCGGTGTCGAATCCGATCACTGGTGCGATAACGTCTTGGTGACGTCTGACCATCTCATTCATTGGAGTACTCCTCATTGGTTCCGAAACGACACAGGTTCAGGAACCGCTATGGAGCAGCAAACAAAGCCTGTCTGGAGATTCTCGGTGTGAATGAGGTCATGGATCGAATGATACCGAAACGGCGGGTGGTCTCCTCACTCGAAAGACACACCCCGGTCTCCGATCCGGACCTCGCCTATCACCATCGAACCGGACAGAGATCCGAGAACGTCTTCCGCGTCGCCGGGTGCGGTCACGACGCAGAAACC
>JBFJTO010000361.1:0-1763 GCA_041625295.1 Acidimicrobiia bacterium
AGCTGGACAGATCGAACCCGAACACGAACATGCTGCCCACATTCACCACGACGATGCCTGCTACGACGTACTGGACCAGCCCTGCACGGTCCCGCGGGCGTCGCAGTGTGGCCAGAATGGGAGCGGCCAGGAAGACGGCAAATGTGACCGCGAACATCCCCGCATACCACCGCACCGGCTCCGGATCGAGCCCCGCAGGTGCCGCCACGAACCACCCGAACGGCCATGCCAGCATGCCGAACCCAATCCTCAGCATGTAGAGCCCGAGCAATCCCGCAATCACCCTGTAGATCGCCGCCCTCACATCTTTCTTCTCTTTCACGGGCGAGATACCTTGCATAACGGTTCTCCTCCTTCGACCAACATCGACGCCTTGTCGATATGGTGAGTCTCTCGCCCCGGCCCATGCCAGTCATGAGGCGGCAATCCCTACACGGTCGGGACGGGATGTCCTGTTCAGGATCGTTTTTCCGCGATCAGTTCGGCGGAACTCCGGCCGACTGCAGCGCCGACAGATAGGCGTCCCATCTGTCGGGGTCCGTGAACGGAGTCAGGTTCTCACGCGCCCACGCAAGGGTGATCGGCGCAAGGGCCTCCATGCGACCGATGGCCGCGCGGGCCCCGGCGTGGTCGCCGATCAACTGCAGGCAGGCGGCTCGAATCCTCCATGTCGATGGAAGCTCAGGAGCCACCTCGATCACCTGATCTGCGATCACCAGCGCACCGGCGTAGTCGGCTGCCGCAAACCTTGCCATGGCACGACAAGTGTCGGCGAATGGCAGCATCGGGTCTGCCGGACTCAGCTGCTCGGCGCTGGCCGACCAGGTATCCGCTCCGTCGACGTCACCTCGCCAGCAGCAGATCGCGGCCAGATATATGTGTGCCAGCGCCAGGCTCGGATTGAGAGCGATGGCCCGTTTCTCATGACGGTCCGCGCCGTCCAGGTCCCCGCTCCACATGTGCGCCGCACCCAGGAGACACCACGCAAACGCGTTCCGGGGATCGAGATCCGTCGCGCGGCGGGCCTCCTCCAGGGACCCAGCGATGTCTCGCTCGAGTCCAACTAGATAGAAAGGGTTTCCGTAGCTGAAGGCCAACCCGGAGTGAGCCACCGCATTGTCGGGGTCTACACCTATGGCACGGTTGAAGTAATCGCGGGCCTCGAGCATCGAGACCTCAGAACCGTCGAGGCGCCACACCAGATTCCAACCCCGCATGGCAAGTTCCCACGACGACCGACTGGTAGGAACCTCTGAAGAAGAATTGGACCCCGCCGCAGCCACAAACTCCGGGATCACAGTGCCGACGATGCGCTGCACGATCGCATCCTGAAGCTCGAACATGTCATCGACCCGTCGATCGATTCGATCGGCCCAGAGTTGTGTGCTCGAAGCGGCATCGATCAGCTCGGCAGTGATTCGGATTTGCTCGCCTGACCGGCGCACGCTCCCCTGCAACAAGTAGGAAGCTCCGAGCTTCGAGCCCAGTTCGGCCACTGAAAGTCCGCTCTCCCTGAACGCGAACGTCGAGGTGCGGGCGATGACTCGAAACCAGTGGAATCGGGACAGGATCGTGATGAGATCCTGGACGACTCCGTCGGCAAGGTAGTCCTGTTCGGGATCACCGGACAGGTTGTCGAAAGGCAAGACAGCGATGGAAGGTTTGACGGCAGGGAGGCGACGCCTTGGCGGAAGCGCAACCCCTTCATCGGGTTGCCAACTCCAAGCCACAATCGGCCGAGAAATGTTCTTCAGATCGAGAGG
>JBFJTO010000362.1:0-1757 GCA_041625295.1 Acidimicrobiia bacterium
CATACAGGTGGAAGCTCCGATCAGCGTGACATCGGGTCTCCAGCGGGCCGGGCGGGCCGGCCATCAGGTCGGGGCCGTGTCCACCGCCAGGGTGTTTCCCAAGTACCGCGGAGATCTTCTGATCTCATCCGTACTCGTCGACCGGATGATCAAAGGGGAGGTGGAAGAAACCCGCCTACCTGCCAATCCAATCGATGTCCTCGCTCAGCAGATCGTCGCCACCGTGGTGATGGACGATCGCACGGCCGACGAGCTCTTCGGTCTGGTGCGCCGGGCCGCTCCCTACGCAGACCTCACCCGCAGCGTCTTCGACGCCACCCTCGACATGCTCGCCGGCAGGTATCCCTCCGATCTCTTCAGCGAGTTACGCCCCAGGATCAGCTGGGATCGGATCGACGGAACCGTGACGGCCAGGCCCGGGTCCCGGCAACTGGCGGTCACCAATGCCGGGACCATCCCCGATCGCGGGCTCTATCGAGTCAGCCTCCCCGACGGAACCAAGGTGGGTGAGCTCGACGAGGAGATGGTGTACGAGTCGCGCCAGGGTGACACATTCATCCTGGGCGCATCCACGTGGCGAATAGCCGAGATCGGACCGGACCGGGTCGAGGTGACCCCGGCCCCGGGGGAACCATCCGCTCGTATGCCCTTCTGGCATGGCGACACCGTCGGACGCTCGTTGGAGACAGGCCGGGCAGTCGGCGTCTTTCTACGCGAGGTGGGCGCTTCATCCGACCCGGCACGGCTTCTCGAAGAGCGTTACCGGCTCGACGCCCTCGCGGCCAAGAACCTGAGCGCGTACCTGGAAGAAGAGGTCGCATCGACGGGGGTTCTGCCAAGCGATCAGACCATCGTCGTGGAACGGTTCCGGGACGAGATCGGAGATTGGCGGGTCGTCATCCTCTCGCCACTTGGTGCCCGCATCCACGCACCTTGGGCAATGGCCATCAGCGAACGAGTGGACGAGAACATCGATGTCACCTGGTCCGACGACGGCATTGCTCTGCGCTTCCCCGATCAACCACCGGCAGTCTCGGATCTCATCCCCGATCCCGAGGAGGTGAACGGGCTTCTGATCGAGCGGCTGGCCGGAACTGCGATGTTTGCAGCCAGGTTCCGCGAGGCGGCCGGTCGGTCCCTTCTCCTGCCCCGGAGACGCCCGGGCAACCGCACGCCGTTGTGGCTGCAGCGCCGCAAAGCCGCCGATCTTCTCGCTGTCGCCAAGCAGTATGGAGACTTTCCGATCGTGCTGGAGACCTATCGCGAGATTCTCCAGGACGACTTCGACCTCCCCGGTCTCGTCGAAGTCTTGTCTTCGATCAGAGAGCGCCGCATTCGCGTAGTCGACGTGGATCTGCCCTCGCCGTCGCCGTTTGCCTCATCACTCCTCTTCGCTTTCGTTGCCGCCTATCTCTACGAAGGGGATGCGCCACTGGCAGAAAGGCGTGCCACGGCGTTGTCCCTCGATCGAGAGCTGCTTTCCGACCTTCTCGGCGAAGGGGAGATGCGCGAGCTGCTGGATCCGGATGCCATGGTGTCGTTGGAGCTCGAGCTTCAGGGCCTGACGCGCAAGTCGATTGGCGTTGACGCCATCCACGACCTGCTGCGACGGGTGGGGCCGCTCACCGTGGCAGACATCGAGGCTCGCGTCGAGGCGACAGATGTGAGCGGCGCTCTCACCGAGTTGAAGGCGACACGGCGGGTCGCCGAGGTTCGAGTCGCGTCACGCGCGGTCTGGTGCGCCATCGAGGACATCG
>JBFJTO010000363.1:0-1749 GCA_041625295.1 Acidimicrobiia bacterium
ACGAAGACATTGTCGAAGCGGCGGCTGGATCAGACTCTTAGGGCTGCTGGCGCGTCGCTGGGAACCGTTGGGTGGCGCGGCGGCACAGCCTGAAGGCGCACGTAATCGTGGCCGGGGGCAGGCCGGGGATCTTCCTCCCCACGGTTGGGCCACAGAGCGATGGCGCGCTCTGCAAGGGCGGTGATCGAGAGCGCCGGGTTCACTCCGAGGTTGGCGGGTACCGCCGCTCCATCGATGACATGGAGGCCGGGGCACCCGTGAACACGGTGATAAGCGTCGATGACCCCTGTGTCGGGCCCGGCCCCGATACAGGCCCCCCCGATGATGTGGGCGGTGGTGGGAGTGTCGAACAAGACCTCGTTCAATGCGCTGCCTGGAAACCCGCCCATCGCCTGCGCCGCAAGCCGGGCCGCTTCGTTGGCGACCGGGATGTAGGCGGGATTGGGCGTGGATTCGTCGTTGTTGGAAACCAGCCGACCCGACTTCCCGAGCCTGAGCCTGATCTGGTTGTTGAGGCTCTGCATGACCAACAGGATCACCGTCCGCTCGGACCAACGCCGAACCGAGAGCGAGCGAAGGAAGGTCACCGGGTGGAGGAGAACCCGCGTGAGAAAACGCAGTTGGCGGGGGATACGCCCGCCCCCGTCGACCAGGATCGTTCCCAACAGCCCCATGGCGTTGCTTCCCTTGCCGTATCTGACAGGTTCGATGTGGGTTTGATGGTCGGGGTGGATCGAGGAGGTGATCGCGACGCCCCTCGAGTAGTCGGTGTCCTCGTCGAACCGTGCCGAGGCCCCGAGGATCGCTTCGGAATTGGTGCGGACGTGGTCGCCGAGCCTCGACGAGATGGCCGGAAGCTTGCCTGCTTCCCTCAACTCGAGCAGAAGACGCGTCGACCCCAGAGCGCCCGCAGAAAAGATCACCTGGGCTGCCTCGAAAGTTTGCGTCCGCTTGCGGATCCACGCCCCGGGACGACCCGTCGTGAGCCGGAACCCGTCCTCTGTCTGGTCGAGATCGGTGACCTCGGTGTCCGCGAACACCTGGACGCCCGCTTTCTCGGCCAGATACAGGTAGTTGCGGTCGAGAGTGTTCTTGGCCCCGTGCCGGCATCCGGCCATGCAGCCTCCGCACTCGATGCACCCCGTCTTGGCCGGTCCGATCCCGCCAAAGAAGGGGTCATCGACTGTGACGCCGGGTTTGCCTATCCAGACGCCCACCGGGGTGGAGCGAAAGGTGTCCTCGACGCCGAGCTCCCGTCCCACCGCTCGCAGCACGGCATCGGCGGGGGTGTCGGCATGGGCGTCGGTTACACCCAGCATCCTTCTGGCCTGGTCGTAATAGGGCCGCAGCTCCTCCTTCCAGTCGGTTATCTCTCCCCATTGCGGGTCGATGTAGAACGCATCGTGGGGCTCGTAGAGGGTGTTGGCATAGACGAGCGAGCCACCCCCGACACCTGCGCCCGACAGGACCAATACATCGCGGAGGAGGGTGAGGCGCTGAATTCCACGCATGCCAAGCCGGGGAGCCCATAGGAACTTGCGAAGGTGCCATGAGGTCTTCGGGAAGTCCTGGCTTGCGAAGCGGCTGCCCGCTTCGATGACTGCCACACGATATCCCTTCTCAGCCAGACGAAGGGCGGAGACGCTGCCTCCGAAACCGCTGCCGATGATTGCCACGTCGAAAGACATCGTCCTGCCACGGTAACGGTATGGTCGCCGCGATGGAGGCAATGGTGGAGCGGGTCGACGG
>JBFJTO010000364.1:0-1746 GCA_041625295.1 Acidimicrobiia bacterium
AACACCGGATACTCGAGAGTGATCCCGTTGGCTCCCAGAACCGACCGTGCCGTGCGGGCCACGTCCAGAGCCACCTTGACGTTGTCCATCTTCCCGAATGAGATCTGCTCGGGGGAAAGGGTCCCGGAATCTTTGCGACGACCGATGTGCAGCGCCACCAGCGCCGCCTTGTTGACCGCCACCATCATCTCGACGAGTTTCTTCTGGGTGAGCTGGAAACTGGCGATCGGCACACCGAACTGCTTGCGCTCCATGGAGTAGTCGAGTGCCGACTCGTAGGCGGAGCGGGCCGCACCCACCACACCCCATGCGATGCCGAAACGGGCCTCGTTCAAGCAGGACAGCGGTCCCCGCATCGACGAGACACCCGGCAGGACGAAATCGCCCGGCACGCGGACGTCATCGAGGATCAACTCGGATGTGACCGATGCCCGCAAACTCGCTTTGTGGTGGATCTCCGGTGCCGAGAAGCCCTTTGAGTCGGTGGGCACGATGAATCCCCGCACACCCTCGTCGGTCCTCGCCCACACGATGGCGATATCGGCGATCGAACCGTTGGTGATCCACATCTTGGTTCCGCTGATCACCCAGTCCGACCCGTCACGACGCGCCCTGGTGCGCATCGAAGAAGGATCCGAACCCGAGTCGGATTCTGTCAGCCCGAAGCATCCGATCACCTCGCCTGCGGCCATGCGAGGAAGCCAGGTCTGCTTCTGCTCTTCCGACCCGAACTTCCAGATCGGGTACATGCACAACGATCCCTGCACAGACACGAAAGAACGGATTCCTGAATCTCCGGCCTCGAGCTCCAGACACGCCAGGCCATAGTCGACGTTGGTGGTCCCGGCGCAGCCGTAGCCCTCGAGATGCATCCCGAAAAGGCCCATGGCGCCCATCTCTTTGGCCAGGGCGGCGTGGGGTATGGCCGCGTCTTCCCACCATGCGCCAACGTTGGGAACGATCTTGTCGCGGACATAACTTCGGACGGTGTCGCGAAGCAGGATCTCGTCGTCGTTGAGAAGCGAGTCGAAATCGAGGAAGTCGCGAGGATCGGGGCGGGTGAAAGAGAGCTCGGACATGACAGGGAGTATCGCAGGCGCGGCGGGTGCGGTCAGTTCGAGTAGCTGATCGACATCGGTCCCGACCAGCGGGTCACCAATCTCGAGTAATGAATCCCCGCCTCGCTCCAGTCGTGAACCTTCAACGCTTCCAGCGCCGACCACACATCATCCACCGAGTCATCCATGAGCAGGTCGGTCTCGGTGAACATGTCGGCCACCCGGCCGTAGTCCAATTCGAGCATCGAGTCGATGCCGAACTCCTCCACCCAATCCTTCAACTCGGTCACCTCGGATGCAACCGCCTCTGGAACCGAACTCGAAGCCAGGATCTCGATCGCGGAGTCGAGGCGTCCCATTGCCGACACATGGTCGGTCCGGTACCGGATGACCGGCCTTCCCTCCGACTCGAGAACCTCTCGGGATCGGGGTGAGAAGGGAACGAACCACCTCATAGGGACATGCCAGGCAGATGTGAGAATGTGGGGTCTCAGCGCCGGGCCGTCGGCATGTAGTCCGGCCAGTTCCCGTCGGGCATCACCGGCAACCGCCTCAGGGATCACCGCACCCCCGAGCCGCCCATAAGAGCGGCGCACAGCCAGAACACTCTGCAACATGCGGAGCCTGGGAGTCCGGGGACAGGTGTAGCGCTCGCCGTGCCACTCGGTGTCGAACCCGTCTTCGACCA
>JBFJTO010000365.1:0-1745 GCA_041625295.1 Acidimicrobiia bacterium
ATTTCCCGGGATTCAGATGATCGCGGAGGAGTCGACCGCATGGCCCTCGGTGACCCGACCAACCGATGACGGAGGTCTCGGCTTCGGCTTCAAGTGGGACATGGGGTGGATGAACGACACCCTTCGCTACTTCTCGATGGACTCGATCTATCGGAGCTTTCCGGACAGCCACCGCCTCCTTACCTTCCGGAGTCTCTACGCAAACAATGAGAATTTCGTGCTCGCTCTCAGCCACGACGAAGTGGTCCATGGCAAGCGATCACTGCTCGCCAAGAACCCTGGCGATGAGTGGCAACGCTTTGCCGGGTACCGGGCCCTGCTCGGGTATCAGTGGGCGCTTCCCGGGAAGAAGCTCGTGTTCATGGGAGCCGAGGTTGCCGCGCCTCACGAGTGGGACCACTCAGGCGAGGTGCCCTTTCACCTTCTCGAGCACCCTTGTCACCGCGGGGTGATGGACTTCGTCGGCGACCTCAACCGGCTCTATCGCGAGACACCCGCCCTTCATCTCGGTGACCACGAGACCGACGGTTTCGAATGGGTCGAGGCCGACGCGGCGTCGCGAGCGGTGCTGATCTTCCTGCGGAAAGCCAATGGGCACCCGCCGGTGATGGTCGTGTGCAATTTCACTCCCGAGGTTTGGCCGGGAATCCGCGTTGGCGTACCCGACCCTGGGGATTACTCGGTGCTGTTGTGTTCGGACGAGATCAGATACGGAGGCTCCGGGAAAACGCCCGGTGGCCTGGTATCGGATCCGGTCGCGAGCCACGGATACCCGAATTCGCTCACGCTCACTATCCCACCGATGTCGGTCACCTTCCTACAGAGGAGTTCCTGATGGATGTTCCTGGCGCGCTTCGAGTCCTCTCGATAGTCCTCGCCGGTGGCGAGGGAAGACGTCTCATGCCCTTGACGCGTGACCGAGCCAAGCCGGCCGTTCCTTTCGGCGGCAAGTACCGGCTCATCGACTTTGCGCTTTCGAACCTGGTCAACGGGGGATACCGCAAGATCGTGGTCCTGACCCAGTACAAGAGTCACAGTCTGAACATCCATCTGAGCCGGACTTGGCGGATGTCGACTCTCTTGGGTGCGTACGTCACGGGTGTCCCCGCCCAGATGCGGATGGGCAAGAGGTGGTTTCTGGGCTCATCGGACGCCTTGCTACAGAACGTCAACATCATCGAAGACGAGCAACCGGCGTACGTCTTCGTGTTTGGTGCCGACCACATCTACAGGATGGATCCCCGCCAGATGCTCGAGCACCACATCTCCTCCGGTGCCGGGGTGACGGTGGCGGGTATTCGGGTTCCGGTCGGTGAGGCCAAATCTTTCGGAGTGATCGAAATGGGGTCGTCGACCAAGATCGAGAGGTTCAGAGAGAAACCCTCCGATCCCCGACCCACGCCAGACGATCCCACGATGGCGCTGGCTTCAATGGGTAACTACGTGTTCACGACCAAGGTGCTTTTGGACCTGGTCCATGAGGATTCCCTGAACGACGAGTCTCGTCATGACATCGGCGGAGACCTCATTCCAGCCCTGGTCGATGCCGGTCAGGCCCATGTCTACGACTTCACCGCCAACCAGGTGCCCGGCGTCACCGAACGCGAGCACGCCTACTGGCGCGATGTGGGTTCTGTGGATGCCTATCACGAAGCCAGCATGGATCTGGTGTCCGTGAACCCGGTGTTCAATCTCTACAACCGTGACTGGCCGATCTACACCTCTGATCTGACCGCTCCGCCCGC
>JBFJTO010000366.1:0-1734 GCA_041625295.1 Acidimicrobiia bacterium
CGATGTTTTTCGAGGCCGTCAGCAAGCTGGTTGACGGATACGTCAAAGGTGACTGCTCGGGGGGCGAAGCTTCGACCGTCGTCGACGCCACCGGTCCGGATCTGGTCGTGCTCAGGCAGG
This sequence comes from Acidimicrobiia bacterium, assembly GCA_041625295.1. Taxonomy (GTDB): domain Bacteria; phylum Actinomycetota; class Acidimicrobiia; order Spongiisociales; family ZC4RG35; genus JBFGRR01. The sequence goes on from JBFJTO010000366.1 coordinate 121, forward strand.
GACCGATAAAGTTCTGAACTGGTTTCGGAGCAGCTAAGGGCGAATCATCTTGAACGCCTCGGCGAGCTCGAGCCCGGCCGCTTCGCCCATGTTCTTGCACCAGGAAACCATCCGGGCCTCGAATTGTGCCCGATGCTCGCCACTCGACAATGCGTCGCGCATCGTGGTCTGGGTCTGGCTGGAGTGACAGAGAAGCGCCTCGATCTTCAAACCGAATGTCGAGGCAGCATCCTCCCAGTGGTCGGCCGCTTCCGGCACCCAAAGGAGCAGATGATCCGGACGATGTTTTTCGAGGCCGTCAGCAAGCTGCTCGGGGAAGAAGAGATGGTCTCTGGCTGCGACGACGCCGTCCACGGTTGCCCATCCCGCAGCTCTGTGATCGGGGTGCAGCATGTACCGCTTCCAGGGATCGAAGCCCAATACGACGTCGGGCTTGAGGCGACGAATCCACAGGCACACCTCGGCCCTGAGACGCATCGAGTATTCCAACTCACCGTCGATGTGGCTGCCAAAGACGAGCTGGCCATGAACGCCGAGCTTGGCGGCTGCCTGCTCTTGTTCGGCGCGACGTAGGGATGAAAGTTGGGCGGGATCTGCGTCGGGATCCCAAGATCCCTTCGATCCGTCGGTGAGTATCAGCATCGAGATCTCTGCACCGGCCAGCGCCCACTTGGCGAGGGTCGCTCCGGCCCCGAACTCGGCATCGTCGGGATGGGCACCGACCGTGAGAACCCGGCCCGGGGTGGGTAGCGGCTCGGGTCGGGATGACTCACCTTCTGAGAAGACGGTTGTTTGCGTGGTCACGAAGCGTTGGAGGCTAGAAGGTCGGCAAGCCATTGTCCCCGCCGATGAGATGTGGCGGCTCTCAGGTCGCCAGGACCGTCGAGGTCCAGTGAAAGAGCGATTGAGCTCACAACTGTCGGATTATTGAGTCGGCGGAGGTGGCGGTGGAAACTCGCCGATCCGTATTCGAACTCGAAGTCGTCGCCGTTTCCCCCCAGGATCGTCGTGCCACCGTCGGTGGAAGGCGTGATGAAAGACCGTCCCTGCGCCACGGCGACGATGACATTGGTCAGGTCGCCGGGCAAGAGCAGGGGCAGATCGGCATGACAAATGACCCAGCCGGCATTCCGGGACCTCGCCCAACTCGTCGCACCTCGGGCCGCCTCATCGAGATTCGAACCGACATCGAGCAACGAATCGACGCCGTGCGACGTTGCCCAGGCGTCCACCTCGGCGTCGGCAGCGAGAACCAGTGGAAGTGCTCCCGCACTTCGCCCGAAAGCCACGATCCGAGATGCCATGGCCATGGTGGTCAGGCGTCGCTGCCGGGCTGACAGGACGGCCGCCAAGCGTTGTTTGGCGGCATCGAAAGGCTTGACCGGGACTGCGAATACGACTTCCACGAGGGCTTGACAGGCTAGAGGCGGGAGGAATACGGCGGCGTGATCAAAACGTTGAGCTTTATGAGATTGATGAAAGGTCTTACATGAAAGCCCTATGGAACGGAGCCGTTATCGCAGAGAGCGATGACACCGTGGTCGTGGAAGGAAACCATTACTTTCCGCGCGACTCGATCAACCCGGAGTTCTTCGAGAGCAGTTCACTCAGCAC
>JBFJTO010000367.1:0-1734 GCA_041625295.1 Acidimicrobiia bacterium
AGCTCGCTACCCCGGTAGGCGGACACGGTGCAAATACCCATCTTCGACATCACCTTCAGCAAGCCGGTCTGCAAGGAGGATCGGAAGTTCTCCTGGGCCGCCACGGGATCGATCTTGACGATGCCCGCGTCGGCGAGGGCTCGCACCTGGTCGATCGCCAGATACGGATTCACCGCTGAGGCACCGGCGGCTATCAGGCAGGCGAGATCGTGAGAGTCTCGGGGCTCGGCCGAGACGGCCACGATGGAAGCCATCATCCTGATTCCGGCATCGATGAGGTGATGATGCACGGCGCTCACGGCCAGCATGATCGGGATGGGTGCATGCTCGGCATCGACCTCCCGATCCGACAGGATGATGATCGACACTCCCTGACGAACGGAGCTGGCAGCTTCTTCGCACAGAGCATCGAGGGCGGGCTTGAGAGCTTCGGGGCCCTCAGAAGCGGCGAACACCGCGGGTATCCACCGAGACGAGAATCTCTCCTCATCGTTGTGTAGAACATGCTCGAGCTCAGCATCGGACAGGACCGGAGAGGACAGCTCCATGACGTGAGCCACACCGGGGTTCTCTTCGAGCATCGACGCTCGTCTGCCCATGTAGGTGCGCAAAGACATGACGAAGTGTTCACGGATGGGATCCATGGGAGGGTTCGTGACCTGAGCAAACGCCTGCTGGAAGAATTGCGTGAGCCGGCGGGGATTGTCGGCCAGCACAGCGAGAGCGGTGTCGTTGCCCATCGAACCCGTTGGAGTCTTGCCCTCTGCCATGGCGGCCAGGATCATGCGGCGCTCCTCTGCGGTGTATCCGAACACCCGGCACAGCTTTTCGGCGTCGAACCGATCGTCGGCAAGGTCATCAAACGGCTGCTGGACGTAGAGCGTCTCTGACGACACCCAGTCCCGGTAAGGAGCCATGTTCGATAACCGGACCTTGATCTCGTCCGAGAGTCGGATCTCACCGGAAACACCATCGAAGAACACCGACTCGCCAGGACCGAGTTGGCCGGTCCGCCGGGCGCGTGCCTCTTCTTCAGGACAAACGCCCGCCTCAGAGGCCACAAGGAAAATCTCTGGCGACATCGTCCATCTCGCCGGTCTGAGCCCGTTGCGATCGAGGCCCGCCAACAGCGACACGCCATCGGTCGCAACGATCGCGGCGGGGCCGTCCCAGGGTTCGCCGTAGAAAGCGTGATACTCGTAGAACGCCCGCAAATCCGGATCCATGTCGACCACGTTCTCCCAGGCCGCCGGTATCAGCATCTCCTTCGTGTGATCCAGGCGGCGCCCCGACCTCAGAAGCAACTCGAACACATTGTCCAGACTCCCCGAGTCCGACAATGCCGGTTCGACCCACGGCGACAGATCCTGGAGGCGTTCACCCCACAGTTGCGACTCCCCCGCTCGTTCCCGTGCACCCATCCACATCCGGTTCGACCGCACGGTGTTGATCTCGCCGTTGTGCGCCAAGACCCGAAAGGGCTGGGCCGTCTTCCATGCAGGGGATGTGTTGGTCGAGTAGCGCTGATGGAATATCGCAAAGGAGGTCTCGAAATCGGGGTCGGCGAGATCCCAATAGAAGTCGGCGACGTGGCGGGCCGTGAACAGACCCTTGTAGACGACCGTTCTGCACGAAGCCGACACCACGGACAGGCCTTGGGATCGGTCGCAACGCTTCCGGGCCAGGAACAGCGCCCTTTTTATCGCCCCATGTCGGCTATGGAGGAGCATCAGG
>JBFJTO010000368.1:0-1728 GCA_041625295.1 Acidimicrobiia bacterium
AAGTGACCGAGGATCTCCTGCGTGAACGACCTCCAGGCGAAGTTGGGCTCGTGCCCGGTGACCACCACGATCTCCCCGCCACCGCCTTGAACCAGCCACAACTCTGTGTCCGGCCAGGAAAGCTCGCGCCGGCCGGACTCGCCGAATGCGACCTGCGGACGATTGACCTGGAAGTCGATGTAGCGCTCGCAGTCGATCGTCCCCAGATGCTCGACCGGGTATGCGTCGAGTAGTGCCCTCACTGCGCTGGTTGCAGATTCACCCGCATCTCCCCAACCTGCGAATGCGGCGACACCGTCTCTTCTCGTCATGGATCCACGCTAACCGGGTGGTCTGCGTAGCGATGGCGGTCTCGAGAATCTGCCCAGGAACAAGAGGGTGCGTGTCCAGGCCAGCTCGTCCTGAACCGGAGAAAAGGATGGCGACTCCGGATCGAGAAACCCGTCATCGACATTCCGATAGATGTGAAAAGTTCCGTCGATCCCGAGACTACGGAGATGCATCTCGAACCTATATGCGTGGGCAGCGTCGCTGCCGTGCTCGGCGAAGTGGCCAAGGTATCCGGGAGGAGCAGAGGACCGGCGCACCTTTCCCGCACTGGCGGGAAGCCCGCTCTCGAATCCGACGACTGCTCTGATACGTGAGTCGAGCACGGGGGCGCTCAGGGCGATGGTTCCAGCCTCGCCAAACCCGACCAGGGCCACGGCATCCGACCCGGACCCTTCGATGACTGAGGGAATGCGGGCTCCCAGAAGTGCATTGATATCGGCCAGATCCGCAGACACTGCGATGGGAACCCACCCGGACGCCCCCAACCTGGCAAAGGCCCTGTCCGCCCACACCTTGTGTGCGGGGTCGGCGATGACGACCACCGGGTATCCCGATGCCGGAGTCGGATCCGGATGCGACGGGACCGCCGCCTGGGTGTCTCCACCGGCAAACGACGAGGCTCCCCGGCGGGCGACTTCGAGCACACCGAGGCCGTGGCGGCGCTCGGTTTCCAAACCCTCTTCGATGGTCTTGCCCAAACCTTCCAGAGTCGCCAGGCGATCGGACCTGACCGTGTCCGGCGGAAAGCCCCCGATCACCTCGGCCAGATCTTGGGCGCTCTGCAGAGCCGAGCCTTCATCCACCAGCACGGTGACCAACCCGATGCTGAGCGCCTCTTCGGCTCCGACGGGCCGGCCCGTGAGAATCATGTCCATGGCGACCCCGAGCCCAACCACCCTCGGCAACCTCTGGGTTCCACCGTCCACGAGAGGGACGCCGTAGCGGCGCTCCAGGCAGCCGAAGACGGCAACCCGCGAAGACACGCGGAGATCGCACCACAACGCCATTTCCAGGCCACCGGCAACGCAATAGCCTTCAATTGCCGCGATCGTCGGTTTGGAAACCGTCGTCCGGGTGAAGCCGAGAAAGCCACCGGGACGGTCGATCAAATCGAAACTCTTGAGATCGGCACCCGCCGAGAAGTGACCCCCGGCGCCGTACAGGATCCCCACGTCGGCGCCAGGATCCGCTTCGAAGTCGTGCCAGGCATCGGCCAGACGCTGCGCCGTGGCCCTGTCGATTGCGTTACGACGCTCCCCGCGATCAATGGTTATCACGGCTGTGCGGCCGATCACTTCGTACTTGACGGTCATGCCAACCCCTCTCTGACGAAAGCATGGCACAACCGTGACGCACGCAACGAGAAGGTAGGACGCGAGTGAGGCCCGGTAAACCGGG
>JBFJTO010000369.1:0-1717 GCA_041625295.1 Acidimicrobiia bacterium
CGATGATCTCGAAAGCTCGCTGCTTCAGACCTTCGACGTCGGATCGAGCCAGTCCGGCCGTTGGGATGGGCGGATCGATGACCACACGCACGGTTCCGGGTCGAATCATCAGACTCTCGGGTTTCCATGCTTCCCATGCACCCTGGATGGTGACGGGAAGGACCGGCATCCCTGCGGCAACCGCCATGGTGAAGGCCCCCTTCTTGAATGCCGCGATCTCACTGGAGCGACTCCTGGTTCCCTCCGGGTAGATGATGAGGGAATGCCCTCGCTCCATTACTTTGGCCGACTGTGCGTTTATCGAGGCCAGCGCCGCCGAGCGGGCCGATCGGTCCACCTCGACGATCCCGATCGCCCTCATGGCGGGCGCAAGAATCGGAATCTTGAAGAGTTCTTTCTTGGCCAGATAGCGGATCGGCAACGGGATGGCCGCGAAACACACCATGATGTCGAAGTTGGAGAGATGGTTGGCGACCACAACATGCGACACGGTCGTGTCCACATTCTCGGTTCCGGTGATCTCCAGCCTTATCCCGCCGGTACGGAGCCAGACCTTGGACCACGATCTGACGATGCGGTCCACAAGCGGTGAGGACGGATCGCGGTGTCCCACGATCCAGGCGAGGCTTGCGTGTGTGAGCGTGGCGACGACGCCTGCCAGCAAGGTCACAATCGTGCGGGGAAGTGCTTTCAGCGTGCCCATCTGCGTTGGTCACCATAGCTACACCCCCTAGCCTTCAGATGTGACCGAGAAAGCGGAACTGAGACGTCACGCCAAGGGCAGGCAGCCGCCGACTGAGATCCAGAACGCTGCCGTCTGTCACGGATTGGCGGACTGGCTGACGCCCCGCATGCCCGGGTTTGTGCTGATATATCGCTCCCTGAGCGGAGAGGTCGATCTCACACTTCTCCAGGCCCTGGTTCCCACTGCCCGATGGTTGTTGACGCGCACTCCCGAGGAGGGAGGTTTGACGATCCATCCCGCGGAGTCCGGACTCGAGACCCACAGGTTTGGATTCATCCAACCGGTGGCAGATGCTCCGACGATCCCCGACTCGGAAGTCGCCGTTGTACTTGTGCCCGGACTTGCTTTCGACCGGCATGGAGGCCGCCTCGGTCGCGGCATGGGGTATTACGACTCGCTTCTGGAGCGGTTGGGGTCTGCCGAAAGCGTCGGGGTGGCTCTGGAATCGTGGGTCCTCGACCAGATCCCACTCGAATCACATGACCAGCGGGTTGATTGGCTGGCGACAGAGAGAGGTGTCAGGCGCTCCCGTTGAGGATCGGTGCCAATGCCGTGTCCGCTGCATCCGCCCAGATGCTGTGTCCGAGACGCGTGGGGTGGAAATGGTCTGGCGAGAAGATCCCCGGGAGAGTCGCAAACTTCTCGGCGGTGATGCCCCACATGTCCACCTTCACTGCGCCATAACGTTCGGCGATCTGCCGGGCGACTTCGTCGAACCTGCGGCCGCGCCTTCGGATCAAACGATCCAGCGGCGTCAGTAAGCGTGGGATCGTGCCCAGGTCTCCGACTCCCGAGACGACGACGGACGTGCCCGTCTCGACGAGTCGGGAGACGATGAAGTCGAGGTTGGTCTCGAATGCCTTTATCGACATCCCCTTGAGCACGTCGTTTGCTCCCACCGACACGAAAGTGATGTCGCTCTTCCGTTCCAGCGCCCCGGCAAGCTGATCACTGCGTACATCGTGGGTAGTC
>JBFJTO010000370.1:0-1712 GCA_041625295.1 Acidimicrobiia bacterium
AGGCCACCAATTCCGTCGGCGACTCGATGATCAGCTCATCGTGGATCTGCAGCAGCATCTCGGCTCCGGAGCCTTCCAATGCCGACTCGAGGTCGATCATCGCCTTTTTGATGATGTCGGCCGCGGTTCCCTGAACGGGGGCGTTGAGCGCCATCCTCTCCCCCATCTGGCGGACCCGATAGTTGTCCGACTTCAGTTCGGGCAGGTAACGCCGCCGTCCGAACAGGGTGGCGGTGTAACCGGTCCGACGGGCCTCACTCACCGAGTCGTCCATGTATTTCTTGACACTCGGGAACTGTGCGAAGTAGGCCTCCACCTGCGCTGCCGCCTCTACGCGGTCGATCCCGAGGCGCTGGGCAAGCCCGAACGCCTCCATTCCGTAGAGAAGACCGAAGTTGATTGTCTTGGCCCGACGCCGCATCTCCGAGGTGACATCGGCCTCCTCCACCCCGAAGACCCTGGCCGCGGTGGTCGTGTGCACGTCACGCTTCGATCGAAAAGCCTCCACCAGTCCCCGATCACCGCTCATATGAGCCAGCACCCGCAGTTCGATCTGGGAGTAATCGGCAACGACGAAGGCGCATCCTTCCCTGGCTATGAACGCCTTTCTGATCGTGCGACCCAATTCCGAACGAACCGGGATGTTCTGGAGATTGGGATCCTCCGACGACAACCTGCCCGTGGACGCTGCCATCTGGTTGAAGGTGGTGTGGATGCGACCGTCGCTTCGGATCAACGGCAGATATCCGTCGACGTAGGTCGAGCGCAGCTTCTCGAGTTCTCGATACTCCGAGAGGGCCGTGACGATGGGGTGGTCGAGCTTTCCAAGGACCGACGCATCGGTTGAAGGCTTGCCCGTGGATGTCTTCTTCAATACCGGGAGCCCGAGTTTTTCGAACAAGACCGAGCGCAGCTGATCGGTCGAGTTGACGTTGAAGGGCTCGCCGGCGATCTCGATGATCTCCCTTTCCAACTCACCGATTCGCACCCGGAGATCCCTGCCCATGCCTTCCAGATACTCGCGATCGACGGCGATGCCCCGCCTCTCCATCCTGGAGAGAACCACGATCAGAGGCAGCTCGAACGCAAGGAACAGATCCAATTCGCCTCGCTCTTCCAGTTCGCCCCGCAGACGCTCCTCGAGCCGGTCGATGGCCACCACCCTGCGGGCCGCACCTTCCAGATCGGGGCCGTCTCTGAAATCGAATGCCCCCTGGGCCACATGGTCATCGGCATCGGGCGACTCGATTTCGAGACCCAGATATTTGAGCGCCGCCACAGAGAGGTCGTAAGAACGCGCCGCCGGGTCTAGAACATAGGAGGCGAGGGCACTGTCGAAGCCCAGACCGACGACTTCGATCCCCGCCGCAGCGAGCCTGCCCACCAGCCGCTTTCCTCCGTGGACGATCTTCTCGACGCCAGCGTCTCCGAGGGACTTCTCCAGCGGACCCAGAGAGTCGAGCGGTACCAGAACGGCATCATTGTCACCATCCAGGAAGGCGAGACCCTCGAACCCGGCCTCGTCCACCAGATCGACAACCAGCCTCGAACGAGTCGCTAGATCCCCAAGGCCGTCCGGTCGTGTGGAGACCCTTGCGTCGACCTCCAGGGACTCACTGGCTGCGGCGGTGGCGCCCGGTTGAACTGCCAATAGGTCCTCCCAGAGGGAGTGGAATTCCAGCGTGGTGAAAAGATCCAATGCGGCAGCCCGG
>JBFJTO010000371.1:0-1694 GCA_041625295.1 Acidimicrobiia bacterium
CTCGGGGCGACGATCGGAACGGCGATCTGGGCACGCGGCCTTTTCAAGATGCTCCCCATCGCGGTTGGGGCGGTCACCGGATATGTCGTGGCGGCCCTGTCCGGCAACGTCGATTTCGATCCCATCCTCAATGCGGCCTGGGTGGGACTACCCAATTTCACAGCACCCAGATTCGCCATCGGCGCCGTCGCTCTCATCGCGCCCGTTGCCTTGGTCACCATGATCGAGCACGTTGGCGACATCCTCACCAACGGCAGAGTTGTCGGCCGGGATTTCTTTGAAGACCCCGGACTCGATCGCACCCTGCTCGGCGATGGTGTGGCAACCATGTTTGCGGGCTTGATCGGTGGACCGGCCAACACGACCTATTCCGAGAACACAGGTGTCCTGGCAGTCACCAGGATCTACGACCCGATGATTCTTCGTATCGGCGCCGGTTTTGCGATCGCACTGGGTTTGATTCCAAAGGTCGGATCGATCTTGTTGACGATCCCGGTGCCGGTGCTCGGTGGCTTGTCGATAATCCTGTTCGGGATGATCGCCGCGATCGGTTTGCGCACGCTTGCCGAATCCGGGGCCGACTTCACCAGGCCACGCAACTTGATCGTCGTGGCGCTGATCATGGTGTTCGGTCTGGGCATCTCCAATGTCGGTGGAATCACCGTCGGTGACGTGAATGTCTCGGGTCTCGCCGTGGCAGCGGTCGTCGGCGTGGTGGCCAACCTGATCCTTCCCAAGGAGATGGAAGACGCGGTTCTGACCGACTAGGCGATCTCTGCTTCGATTTGGCCGAGACGGCCCGCCTGATAGTCCTCGAATGCCTGGATGATCTCGGCACGGGTGTTCATGACAAAGGGCCCGTATCGGACCACGGGGTCGGGGAGTGGTTCGGCCATGCCCACCAGAGCTTCGAGGCCGGACGATCCCGCTTCCAGGCTGATCGTGCCTCCGCCGCGATCGAAGACGACCAGGGTGCCGTGGCCAACGGGTTCCCGGCCTGATCCGGCCCAGCCAGATCCACGGAACGGGTAGACGAAGGCCAGGTGCGACGGCTCGATCTCGAGTTGGATGCGCTCCTCGGGTAGCACTTTCAGGTGCATGTAGGTGATGGGAAGGAACGTGTCGGCGGTGCCATCCACGCCGAGGGTGTGGCCCGCTATCACTACCACCTGGCCGCCAGGAAGATCCACGACCGGCATGTCGGAGGAGCGCAGCCCCTGGTAGCGGGGTCTATGCATCTTGGCTCTGGCAGGCAGATTCACCCACAGCTGGAATCCGTGAACCCTTCCCCCGGCATTCATGATCAGATCGGAAGGCATCTCGGAATGGACGATCCCGGAACCTGCAGTCATCCACTGGACATCACCGGGTTGGATCAGGCCCCGGTTGCCCTGCGAATCCTTGTGCTCTATTTCGCCGTCGAGGACATACGTGACGGTCTCGAAACCCCGGTGGGGGTGGTCGGGTGCCCCCTTGGCCTGGCCGGGAGCATTCTCGGCCGGGCCCATCTCGTCGAGGAGGAGGAACGGACCGAAGTGGTCCAACCGCACCGTGGGAAACGGCCGCGTCACGGCAAAGCCTTCGCCTTCGAGTGTGTGGACGCTCTCGAAGGTGGCAGAGATGGGGCGATCTTCCCGAGTTGTCATCGTGGCAGGCAACATCGGAAGTCGAGGGCGCATTCCGACCTTAAGCTC
>JBFJTO010000372.1:0-1693 GCA_041625295.1 Acidimicrobiia bacterium
CACAACGACCTCGGTGACCACATCGGCCCCACAACCGGCGCCTGAAGCGGGAGCATTCGTCGGCGCTTACAGCTTCGAGCCGGGAGTGATCAATCTCGACTGGGTGCGACAGCCAACCCGCATCGAGGCCGTAGTCGGTGTCCCCGAAGGCGAGGGACCGTTTCCTGTCGCCGTCTTCCTACACGGTCTCGGCCACTCATGCATCAGCACAGAGGATGCAACGGCCGGCCCCTACCGCACTATCGAATGGAACCCGCCGTGCAGCGCCCAGGACACGAAGTATCTCCGCACGGCATTCGCCGGTTCGGAGATCGTCTCCGAATTGGCTCGGCGGGGCATCGTGGGTCTCGCCATTGATGTGAATGCTGCCTACTTCTGGTGGGGCGGTGAGGTGAACGAATCCGCGGTCATGGCCGGGCTGCTGGAGACCCACCTTTCGATCCTGGAAGAGATCGCCAGCGGGACCATCCCACTGACAGGTCTCGATCACCCATTCACCATCGACTTCGACCGCCTGGGCATGATCGGACACTCCCGGGGCGGCTCCTTTGTCGAAGGACTCGTTGGCACCGACGACCCTTCGTTCGTCAGCATCAAGCAGACGCCCTCAGCAGTCGTTCTGCTCGGGACCGCTGGCTCCGTCGGGGATCCTGCCCATGCGGTGCCAACGCTCAACGTCCGCGCCGAATGCGATGCCGATGTCGGGCCGACAGCAGGTCTCGACTTCGCTGAGATGATGAAGGGATTGGGAGCGAGCATTGTTGTTGACGCCTTCGTCACCGGCGCGAGTCACTGGACGATGACCTCCTACCCCCTCTCTGCTCCAGCATCCGAGTGCGCCCCGGACGATTCAGAAAACGGCAGCGACGCGGTCATGGTGGCGAACCTGGTCGCGAGCTTCCTCGAGGGAGTGCTCAACGACCAAACGCCGATCCTGGTGGCAGACGAGCAGCATGTCAGGCTCGCGATCCTGGCCGGATCGGCGGAGGCAGCGCTCCCCGACGGGCCGCCGGGGACCGAGCCCAGCCAGGTGCAGATCACCGTGATCGACGAGGCTCGACTCGAACCGATCCAGCCAGGAGACAGGTTCCTCACCGACCAACAGCTCAACGACTTCTAGCGGTAGGCAGCAAACATGGTCCGTCATACATCGCCTCGTTCAAGGCAGTTGTTGGCATACTGACCATCACGACTCAGGAAGACAATGAAGACACCAGCCATGAGCAGGTTCACCCGGGACCGACCGGACTTTCCCGCCGGCTATGGGATAAGGGCACGTCCCGAGGGGATGCTGGCGTGGGAAACGGTCGAAGCCTCCCTGATGGACGCGCCCATCTACTGGCTGGCCACCGCGGGCACCCGTCCCCATCTGACGCCTATTTGGGGTGCCTGGGTCGATGGGGCCCTGTTTTTCGAAGGGGGATCGACGACCAGGTGGGCGAAGAACCTGAACACGACTCCCGAGTTGACAGCCGGGGCAGACCGGCACGGATTGCAGGTCATGGTCGAGGGTCGCGCCACGACACTCAAACCCGACCCCGAGTTGCACCTGTCCATCGCAGACGCCTATTCAACCAAATACCCGTACCGACCCGACCCGGGGGTGATGTACCGGCTTCACCCGCACAAAGTGCTGGCGTGGAGCGTCGCATCGATCGAGGCGTTTGCGGCTACACCAACCCGATTCACTTTC
>JBFJTO010000373.1:0-1691 GCA_041625295.1 Acidimicrobiia bacterium
CGCGTCTGTGGCCTCCGATGCCATCGACGTAGCCCGAGTGGAGGTCGGGAAGGCAGTCTCGGAGATCCGCAAGGCCAGCCGTCTCGACCATGGATTGGCCGATCTCCTGACGATGCTGGAGGCACTCGAGTCTCAACTGGGGGACGGAGCGCTGGAATCGTCGGACTATCTCAACGCTCTCGAAATGGATCCCGACGGTCTCGAGGCAAGCGAGGCGCGCTCTCGCCACGTCGCAGATCTGAAGAGGCGCTACGGGCCGGATCTCGACGACGTGCACGACTACCTTGCCCGTGGCATCGATCGAGAGGCTGAGCTCGGGGGTCTGCTGGCGCGTGCCCAGGACATCGACAGTGACCTCGCCGCCGCGACGCAAAAGGTCGATGCTGGGGGAGTGGTGCTGCGAGAACGGCGAGTCGTGGCCGCGGGCCGCTTGGCCAGGCTGGCAGAGGAACATCTTCGTGATCTCGGGTTTGCAGACCCGATACTCCGCATTTCTGTCGAGCCTGCTGATCCTGGTCCGACAGGTGCCGATCAAGTTGTGATTCGATTCGCATCCGACTCCAGGCTCACGCCGGGTCCTATCGCCAAAGTCGCCTCGGGCGGCGAATTGAGCCGGCTGGTTCTGGCCTTGCGCCTCGCCGGCGGTGCCGGAGATGCTGAAACGGTCGTCTTCGATGAGATCGATGCCGGTGTTGGAGGCGTGACAGCACTGGCCTTGGGGGCGAAGCTCTCCGAGCTGTCCCGGAGTCGACAGGTGTTGTGTGTCACCCATCTTCCCCAGGTTGCCGCCTTTGCCGATCGCCACTACTCGGTGGTTCGGACCGAGAACACGGCGGAGGTCCGCCTCGTCGAAGGGGAAACCCGTCTCGAGGAGTTGGCACGAATGCTGGCCGGCCTACCCGAGAGTGAGCGGGGCCGCCAGGCCGCAGGCGAGCTTCTTTCGATGGCGTCTCGGCAGTGATGTACGTGATCGGGGGCCTCCAGGGGGAGGCCTGCTACCGTGGCCTCCCGTGACGGACGATCTGTTCACGGAACTGGCTGCAGAACCCGACGCAGCGCTGAGCGCCCCCTCCACCACCAAGTACGTCTTTGTGACCGGTGGAGTCGTATCGGGTCTCGGAAAGGGCATCACAGCCGCATCTCTGGGGCGTCTTCTCAAGGCCCGGGGCGTCAACGTCGTCATCCAGAAGCTCGACCCATACATCAACGTGGATCCGGGCACGATGAATCCGTTTCAGCATGGAGAGGTCTATGTGACCGACGACGGTGGTGAGACCGACCTCGACCTCGGCCACTATGAACGCTTCGTCGGGGTCAACCTGAAGCGGTCATCGAACGTCACATCTGGGTCGGTCTACCTCTCGGTGATCAAGAAGGAACGCCGGGGCGACTACCTGGGTGACACCGTGCAGGTGATCCCTCACATCACCAACGAGATCAAGACTCGCATGCACAAGGTCGCCATCGAGAACGAGGCGGATGTGGTCATCGCGGAGGTCGGGGGCACGGTTGGCGACATCGAGAGCCTTCCGTTTCTCGAAGCCATACGCCAATTCGGCAACGACGTCGGGCGGAAGAATGTCTGCTACATCCATGTGACACTCGTTCCCTACATACCTTCGGTGGAGGAGTTGAAGACCAAGCCGACCCAGCATTCGGTTGCCGAACTCCGCAGCCATGGAATCCATCCC
>JBFJTO010000374.1:0-1686 GCA_041625295.1 Acidimicrobiia bacterium
CCTGCCCAAACACGTCAGTTACCAAGTGGGCGAGGGGGGACTTGAACCCCCACGAGCTAATGCCCACAGGAACCTGAATCCTGCGCGTCTGCCAATTCCGCCACTCGCCCGCGGCTGGGGCCGAAATGGTAGCCAACTGCAACAGAACCGGTAAAAGGAGGTCTACCGTCCGGGATGTGAAAAGAATGCGCAGAATCGAGCTCAGCCTGGAACGGGCACTCGACGGTCTGGCCGGGCGCGTGTTCAAGGGACCGCTCCACATCGAAGAACTGATCAACCGAATCGAGCGAGCCGCCGACATGGCCTCATCAGAAGCCGAATACGGCCCCACCACCGCAAACAGGTACCGGGTTTCCGTCAACCCCGAGGATGTAACCGACGAGTTGTCCGCCCTTGGTGGGGCACTTTCGGCCGCCCTCGAATCGTCGGCGATGGAAAGGGGATGGCGACTGGACGGACCATCGTTTGTCATCTTGAGAACCGACCCCACAGTGGTGTCGGGAACCGTAAGGTGCTCGTCCGAAAGGGTCACAGGACCACGCCCGGCCTGGTGCATGCTGGTCGGAGAGCGGATGATTCCCGTGACTGTCAATCGGGCGGTAGTCGGCCGGGCCGCCGACGCCGACGTCGTCTTCTCCAACGACACGGTCAGCAGGCATCATGCCCTCTTGTGGACCGAGAACGGCTCGGCTCACATTCGCGATCTGGGTTCGAGCAACGGGACCCGGGTCGACGGAGAGCTGGTTTCGACGAGTCCGATCGGCCCAGGAGCCGTCCTCGCATTCGGCGAAGCGATCTTTCGATACGAGACTGCAACCTGATGCCTGATCTTCTGCTGTCGCTCCTGCGGTTGATCTTCCTCGGGCTCGTGTACCTGTTCATATGGCAGGTGGCCCGCTCGATCGCGGGTCACGTCGGTTTGCGCAGGCACGCACGAGGCCGCGCGGGTACCCGGGTGGTGGTCGTGAAGTCGGAAAGCCAACCAGGCCTCGACTTCACGATCGCCGATGCCACGGTGCTGGGCCGAAGTCCCCAAGCGGACATCATCCTCGAGGACCCCTACGCTTCCGAATTCCACATGCGTCTAACGGCGCGAGAAGGGCGGTTGGTGCTCGCCGATCTCGGAAGCACAAACGGCACCTACGTGAACGGTCGCCGCGTTACCGCCCCGGTGGACCTGAGTCGCGGGGATGCGATACAGATCGGAAAGACTGTGATGGAGGTCCGTTGAGTTATCAGTGGGCTGTGGCAACGCACAAGGGTCGAATCCGGCCCAACAACCAGGACTCGGTCTACCCGCGCACGTCGGGTTCGGGAGAAGTCCCCCTCTTGTTCGTGATCGCCGACGGAATGGGTGGGCACGCCGGTGGCGAGGTGGCATCGGGGATAGCGGTGCGCGAGACGGTGGAAGCAGACACCGACCTCGAGGGAAGGGTCGTAATGGCCAACCTCGCCATCCTCAACGAGGCCGCCAAGAAACCGGAGTTGGCGGGCATGGGCACGACCATCACAATGCTCGAGTTGGGTCCCGATCGGGTGGCCACATTTGGGCACGTGGGTGACAGCCGCGCCTACCTATCGCGTGGTGGAACCCTCAAACAACTCACCGAGGACCACACCCTCGTCAACGAGTATCTGCGAGCGGGCCGCATCGCCGCCGAAGACATCGCCAACCACCCCCAACGA
>JBFJTO010000375.1:0-1686 GCA_041625295.1 Acidimicrobiia bacterium
CTGGCGTCCTCGCCGGGGAAAGGGGTTTCGAGGGCGATATCTTCGAATACCCGCCTCACCAGTGAGAATCCGTTGGATCTCAGGTTGGGGGAGGGGATTCCGATGACAACATCGCCCCTGGCGATGTCCGCGCCCGTCAACTCGCTTCCCCGTTCGACGACGCCCATGGCAGCTCCTGCAAGGTCCACCTGGTCGAGATCCATGACCCCGGGATGCTCGGCGGTCTCGCCACCCATCAATGCGCAGCCAGCGGTCGAACATGCTCGGGCAATGCTGGCGATGATGGCGGTGTCGCGGTCCGGGTCGAGCCGGCCCACCGCCAGGTAATCGACAAAGCCGAGCGGTGCAGCCCCGGCCGCGGCAAGATCGTCGACACACATGGCCACGAGGTCGAAACCAACGCCGTCCCAAAGGCCGGATCGCCTGGCGATGTCCAGCTTGGTGCCAACGCCGTCGGTGGAAAGCATCAGCACCGGACGTCGCAAGCCCTCCGGAAGCTCCACACCTGCGGCGAATCCGCCGAACCCGCCCACCGCACCAGGACCCCAGGTGGCTGTTACCAGAGGCGCAATACGCCCGACGTGGCGTTCGGCACCTTCGAGGTCAACGCCCGCATCCCGATAGGTGGGGCTCATGTGACGGGTTCGAGGACGAACTTGCCGTCGGGTTGGCCGATGTCGGTCGGATACCCACCGGTGAGACACGCCGTGCAGAAACCGTCGGCGGCAGCTCCGGTGGCTCTGATGACACTGTCGAGTGACAGGTAACCGATCGAGTCCACTTCGAGGAAGTCGCGAATCTCCTCCACGCTCATCTTTGCGGCCAGCAGCCGGGTCTGATCCGACGTGTCCATTCCGTAGAAGCATGGCCACCGGTATGGGGGCGACGACACCCGTAAGTGAATCTCGGCGGCCCCGGCATTCCTGACCATGCGGACCAATTGACGGGTGGTGGAGCCACGAACGATCGAATCATCCACGAGAACCACCCGCCGGTCGGCGAATGTGGCCGGAATCGGGTTCAATTTCAGCTGAATACCCCGGTCCCTGAGAGTCTGCGAGGGCTGGATGAAGGTCCGCCCCACGTAGCGGTTCTTGACGAGGCCGTCTGCATAACGAAGTCCCGCGGCTTCGGCGTAACCCTGGGCAGCGGGGATGCCGCTTTCGGGGACAGGCACGACAACATCGGCATCGGCAGGATGCTCCTGCGCGAGGGCCCTGCCCATCGCTTGGCGGGCGGCGAACACACTGTGGCCGATGATCTGCGAATCGGGTCGGGCGAAATAGATGAACTCGAAGAGGCAGAAAGCCGGTCGACAGGACTCGAACGGTCTCAGGCTGCGTACCCCGCTGGCATCGATGATGACCATCTCGCCAGGTTCGATGTCTCTGACGAAAACGGCGCCGACGATGTCGAGTGCTGCCGTCTCGGAGGCCAGGACCCAGCCGCCCTGGTCCATGCGTCCCAGTGAGAGGGGCCGAAAGCCATGTGGATCGCGGACGCCCACGAGCCTCCCCTGATCCATGGCGACGATCGTGAACGCTCCTTCGAGAGTAGGCAGCGCCTTCATCAGGGCGCGCTCCAGACCGCGCGCGTCGGAGCGGCCGTCGTCCACCTCGCGGGCGATGGCCTCGAGCATCAGGTCCGAATCACTCGTCGAGGTTCTTCGGCCAAACCGTTCGGCCA
>JBFJTO010000376.1:0-1669 GCA_041625295.1 Acidimicrobiia bacterium
ACACCCTGGCGGTGGACACGGCCCCGACCTGATGGCCGGCCCGCCCGGCCCGCTGGAGACCCGATGTCACGCTGATCGGAGCTTCCACCTGTATGACCAGGTCGACCGCTCCCATGTCGATGCCAAGTTCGAGGGTCGATGTGGCAACCACTGCCGGCAGCTCGCCCCGCTTCAACATCTCCTCGATGCGGATTCGCTGCTCCCTCGAGACCGATCCGTGGTGAGCCCTGGCCACCTCATGCCCAGCAAGCGTGTTCAGTTCGGCGCACAGCCGTTCCGACAGGCGTCTGCTGTTGGCGAACACGATCGTTGATCGATTGGCGTTGATCAGATCGAGTATGCGGGGATAGATGGACGGCCAGATCGATGTCGATCTGGTCCGGTCCGGATCGAGAGGGTCGGCGGGCGCGGGCTCGTTCATGTCCTCGACCGGGACAACGATCTCGATGTCGAGCGGACGGGCCGCCGCGGCCTCGACAATGGTGACGGGGCGGGGTATCCAGGCATGGTCGGACCGAGTGCCTCCGCCGAGAAGTCTCGCAATTGTCTCGAGGGGCCGCTGCGTGGCGGACAAGCCGATTCGCTGAGGCGGTGCCCCGGTGACTTCTTCAAGACGCTCGAGAGACAGGGAGAGGTGGGCACCACGTTTGGTCCCGGCGATGGAGTGAACCTCGTCGACGATGACGGTTTCGACTGTTGCCAGGGCCGACCTGGCTGCGGATGTGAGAAGGAGGTAGAGGGATTCGGGTGTGGTGATCAGGATGTCGGGGGGATGGCGCTGCATCCTGCGCCGGTCGTCGGTTGGCGTATCTCCTGTTCTCAAGGAGACTTCCAGAGCCGGTAACGGAGGCAGTCCAAGTCGCTCGGCGGCGTGCCGGATGCCGAGCAGCGGAGCTTTCAAGTTGCGGTCGATGTCATAGGCGAGCGCCTTGAGTGGAGAGATGTACAGGACCCGGCACCGTTCCATGCGCGCAGGCGCGGGGCGGCCGGTCAGGCGATCGATCGCCCAGAAGAAGGCGGCCAATGTCTTCCCCGAGCCGGTGGGGGCATGGATCAGCACGTTCCGTCCTTCGGAGATCGCCGGCCAACCCAGTGTTTGCGCCTGTGTCGGCGCGGGGAATGATGACTCGAACCAGGCGCGAGCCGGGGCGCTGAAAAGGTCGAGAGGGTTCACGAGTTCAGGCTAGGTGCCGCACCGCGGTCGTCGGCCCTCGGGCCGCGGTCAGCGCGCCACCGCAGTGGAGTAGATCGTGCGGAAGCCCGGGAGGCGTCCCGCTTCGGCGATGGCCACGAAGGCATCGACCACCGTGGGATCGAACTGACGGGCCCGGTTGGCAGTTATCTCGCTGAGGGCAAATTCGGCGGAGAGCGCCGGCTGGTAGGAGCGGTGGCTGGTTATGGCGTCGTAGGCGTCGGCGACGAGAACGACTCTGGCGAGGATCGGGATGTCTTCACCTTGGAGCCCAAATGGATACCCGCCGCCATCCCAACGCTCGTGGTGGAAGAGAATCGCCTCGCAAACCTCACGGTCGAGCCGTTCGACGGTCATCGCGAAGCCAAACAGCGGGTGGCGGCGCATGTGGGTGATTTCTTCGTCGATGAGCGGACCCGCCTTGGCGAGAAGTGATGGGTCGATATGGATCTTGCCGACATCGTGAAGGACACCAAC
>JBFJTO010000377.1:0-1650 GCA_041625295.1 Acidimicrobiia bacterium
ACACCATCATCTGCACGTTGGCGGCGGTGCCCAGGTTGTCGTCGATGAAGTTGATTCGCCGATAACTCTTGGCGCGAGGGTTGTTCCAGGAGTTGAACACCGCTGCGATGGCGGTGTGGAGCTGTTCCCACGGGTCGTCGGGAACCTCGAGGCCCTCGCCGGCGATGATCTTCTTGTATTGGGTGATCGCCTCGATCAAGTCGGCGACTTCGAGACCCGAGTCGTCAGGAACTCCCCTGCGGTCGCGCAGGGACGAGAGAACTTCCTGAAACGGTTGCGGATCCACGCCCAGAACCACATCGGCGTACATCTGGATGAACCTTCTATAAGCATCGTGTGAGAAGTGCGGGTCTCGAGACCACTCGGTGAGCGTCTCGAGAATCGAGTCATTGATGCCCAGGTTGAGAACGGTGTCCATCATTCCCGGCATGGAGAACTTTGCACCCGAGCGGACCGAGACCAGGAGCGGAGATGGCCCGGATCCGAACTGGCGATTCGAAGCTTCTTCGAGTCTCCTCACCGCCGAATCGACCTGATTCCAGATGTTCTGTGGCGTCTTGCCGGTGCGCATTACGTGCCGGCACGCGTCGGCCGTGACCGTGAAGCCCGGTGGAACCCGCAGACCGATGTGGCTCATCTCGGCCAGTCCCGCACCTTTTCCCCCCAAGAGATCGCGTTCGCTTCCCCGGCCTGAGGTGAAGTCGACGACCCAACTATCTCTCATCACATCTCCTTGATCACGACGTCGAGACCGCTCATGTCAACCTTGATAACCCTCCCGGCCACCCGATAGCCGACCGAGTCGAGCTTCTGAACTCGGGTTTAGCCGGGTTGTGTCCATCGTCGCAAGCGCGCTCGCAGAATTGAAAGGGGCGGCCCTTTGACGGGCCGCCCCTTTTGCGTGTGCTGGTGATGTCAGGAGACGGTCAGGCGTGCGACGGCTTCACCACCAACACATCACATGGGGCCAAATGGATGGCACGATGACTCGTGCTGCCCAATATCAGGGCGGCAAGTTCACCGCGCCCCCGTGACCCCACGACTAGAAGTTCACCTTCCACTGTGTTCACGTAGTCGACCAGCGTGTCGGGCGGATATCCGTCCAGGTCGACTCTTTTCACTTCGACATCTGCGTTCTCGAGCATCGGGGCGACTCCCTCCCAGACGGCGGCCCGTTCGGCCTCGGCGATCGCCTGTATGTCTATGGGAGACCCCAGGTAGGGAATGACCGGTGCATGGAACACGTGGACCACGTGGAGAGTGGCCGCCCTCTGGGCGGCTTCACGCATGGCCCGCGACACGACGGTCGCGGCGAATTCGGAGCTGTCGACTCCAACGATTACTGCCGCACTTGCCCCCTGCATGCGGTCACTATCACCGAGGGGCTTTGAGGTGACCACGGCCGGAAGTCCCTTTGGAGCGGCGGCGTTAGCCCGGAAAGTCCGATGGGATGTGACTTTCGGCCGTCTCAATCCGCAACATCTGTGCCACGATGGAGTCAATGATGGAGGCGCCACGGACATCCGCAGTCTGATCCTTCACGAGGCATCGACGTGCACCCCTCGCTGCACGGTGCTCGACGCCGCCCAAGCTATGAGCAAGGCCGGCATCGGTTCGCTCGCTGTCATCGAAGCCGGGCTGCTGGCGGGC
>JBFJTO010000378.1:0-1645 GCA_041625295.1 Acidimicrobiia bacterium
CATGCGCCGCCCCCTCTTCTCGTGTGGCATTTCACCGGGTCGAGAATCCGACTCCCGTTCTGCCCCCGGTGTTTCGATTGCGGGCAGTCGAGTCGCCCTCCGACTTGACGGCTGCATCTCTTCGATCGACTCTTTGCCGATGCCAGATGGAATCATCGTTGCCGAAGCACTGAAGAAGTCGTATGCCGAAACGGTCGCTGTTTCCGATCTCAGCTTCGAGGTGGATGCTGGAACGGTTCTTGGCCTTCTCGGACCCAACGGCGCAGGCAAGACGACCACCATCAAGATGCTCACGACGCTGCTTCCGATAGACAGCGGGAAGGCGTCGATTGCCGGGTTCGACCTGAGCTCTCAACCCGCCGAAGTGCGCAAGGTGATCGGCCTTGCCGGCCAGTCGGCCGCCATCGATGACAAGATGACAGCCCGCGAGAACCTGGAGCTTTTCGCCCGTCTCTACAAGCTGCCCAAGTTGGTTCGAAGAAAGCGTGTGGAGGAACTGATCGAGCGGTTCGAACTCGGTGGGTTCGCGAATCGGGTTGCGGGAACGTACTCGGGAGGGCAGCGACGGCGCCTCGACGTGGTGGCAGCCCTGGTAGCCCGTCCTCCCGCCATCTTCCTCGACGAGCCGACGACGGGACTCGACCCGCGCAGCCGGAAGGAACTGTGGTCGGAGATTCGTTCCATGGCCGATGCCGGCGCCGCGGTCGTTCTCACCACGCAGTACCTCGACGAAGCCGATCAACTCTCCGACAAGATCGTGATCATCGATCATGGCACCGTTGTGGCGCGGGGCACTGGCGATGAGCTCAAGAAGGATCTGGGTAGAGATGTTCTCGAAGCCCATCTCCGGGACTCGGCGGACCTGGCCCGGGCGGCGCAGTTGCTGAACGGGTCGGGGTCGATGGCCGGCGTGGACCCGGTCCGGGGCCTGGTCGCGGTTCAACTGGGCGGCGGTTCCCACGAGGGCCTCGAGGTGCTGCGACGGCTCGAAGCCGCGGGAATCGCCATCGAAGACTTCCAGCTCAGGCGTCCCACCCTGGACGATGTTTTCCTGACCCACACCGAGAGGAGGCCTGCGTGACCTCTCCCACGCTTACTGACGTGTGGACGATGACCTGGCGTGATCTCGTGCGCACCATGCGCCAACCCCAATACGTCACCTTCTCGGTGGTCATGGGCGTCTTCTTCCTGGTCCTCTTCAAATTCGTGTTCGGCGGGGTCATCAGCGCAGGTGCCGGTATCGACTACGACCAATTCCTGGTGCCCGGGGTTCTGGTGATCACCGCCCTGACCGGAGCCCAGCAGACCGGCAATTCGCTGGCCGTTGACATCGGCCACGGCGTGACCGACCGATTTCGATCTCTCCCCATGAGCCAGTTCGCCGTTCTTGCCGGGCGAACCGTTGCCGACACGATCCGCAATGCCGGTGCTCTGGCGCTGGTCACGCTTGTCGGGTATCTGGTCGGCTTCCGGTTTGCGAGCGTGGCAGGCGCGGCAGTCGCCCTGTTGCTCACCATCGGCCTCGGTTATGCATTTTCGTGGGTGAATGCGGCAGTGGGGGCCAAGGTACGCAGCGCCGAACTGGTGGGGATGCTGGCCATGTTCTGGCTCTTTCCCCTGATGTTCGCCTCCAACCTGTTCACAC
>JBFJTO010000379.1:0-1630 GCA_041625295.1 Acidimicrobiia bacterium
ACCGAGACCGATTTGTTCGGCGAGCAGGTGATCCTGTGCGGGGGCCTGTCCGAGCTGATCAAGGCCTCGTTCGAGACACTCGTCGAAGCCGGCTATCAACCGGAATCGGCCTATTTCGAGACCCTCCATGAATTGAAGCTGATCGTCGACCTTCTCTACGAGGGTGGCTTGTCATACATGCAGTACTCGATCTCGGACACGGCCGAATACGGCGACTACACACGTGGTCCCCGAATCGTGACCGATGAGACCCGCAAGGCCATGAAAGCGATCCTCGGAGAGATCCAGTCGGGAGCCTTTGCAAATGAGTGGCTTGCTCAGGCCCGCGAGGGAGCACCTTTCCTGCTCGAAAAACGCGCTGCAGAGCGCGCCCATCCCGTAGAACGAGTCGGCAAGGAGCTTCGGGAAATGATGCCATTCATGCATGCAAAGGAACCGCCGGAATGATCGACCATGGGTTTGCAGGGGGTCTCGCTCTTTGACAGCCGGGTGGCGCGCCATGCGCCGACCCGGCACCCGGAGCAGACCACGCACGACCCAGGAGAACCAAACCGTGACCGACCGACTCATCATTTTCGACACAACGCTTCGCGACGGCGAGCAAGCCCCCGGAATCGCTCTGACACCCGACGAAAAGGTGGCTATCGCCCATCAGTTGGCGAAGTTGCGCGTCGATGTGCTCGAGGCCGGCTTTGCGGCATCGTCCCCGGGGGACTTCGATGCCGTTTCCAGAATCGCCGCTGGAGTGCGAGGACCGGTGATCGCCAGCCTGGCTCGGGCCAACATCGATGACATCGACCGGGCTCATGATGCTCTCAAGGCATCCGATCGGTTTCGAATCCATGTGTTCATGTCGACTTCGCAGATCCACATGGAGGAGATGCTGCGACTCTCACCTGAAGAGGTCCTCAAAGCCTCGGTGGAAGGAGTGAAACGGGCCCGTCGCTACACGGACGACGTCGAGTTCTCCCCCCAGGACGCAACCAGAACCGACCACGACTTCCTCATCGAAGTGTGCCGGCAGGCAGTTGCAGCAGGTGCAACAACGATCAACATCCCTGACACGGTCGGCTATGCGACGCCTCCCGACTTCGTGGCCCTGCTCGAAACGGTGTATTCGCAGGTCAAGGGGGACCGCGACGATGTGATCATCTCGGTGCATTGCCACAACGATCTTGGTCTGGCCGTGGCCAACTCGCTCTCCGCCATAACGGCAGGCGCCCGCCAGATCGAGGGAGCCATAAACGGTATCGGCGAAAGAGCCGGCAATGCCTCGATCGAGGAGGTTCTGATGGCGGTGAGGACACGCCAGGACGCCTTTGGCGTCGAAATCGGCGCCGACACGACGCAGATCTTCGAAACATCGCGCCTGGTCTCGCGGCTCACCGGATATCCAGTGCAATTCAACAAGGCGGTGGTGGGGCGCAACGCTTTCGCCCACGAATCGGGCATCCACCAGCACGGTGTGCTGCGATCACGTCAGACGTACGAGATCATGGACGCGGCGTCTGTGGGACAGGCGGGAGGCCAGATAGTCCTTGGCAAGCACTCGGGGCGTGCCGGTTTTGCCGACGCCCTCTCCCGGATGGAGATCGTTCTCGAGGACGAGGACTTCACGGCTGCCTTCACG
>JBFJTO010000380.1:0-1626 GCA_041625295.1 Acidimicrobiia bacterium
CCGTCGGGGAAGTTGAACTCGTCGTAGATCTCGCCGACCGATTCCCATTGGAGACGACCGTCGGTCAGTTCTTTGAGCAGGCGGCCGGGGTAACGCTCTTCGGACATCTCGCCGACGATGTGCACCCCGACATCCCAGCGAAAACCCGGGCGTCTGAACATCTGGGTGAAACCGCCCGGGATGTTGTGCTGTTCGAGGACGAGCACTTTGCGCCCCAGCTTGGCGAGCATGGCCGCCGCCGTCATCCCGCCCATCCCCGACCCGATCACGACGTAGTCCCACGGACCATCGGGGATTTCGTAGCTCCAGGGACGGTTCATCTGGCGATGGTCGCCCCGCGTTCGGGCACTGTCAATTGGTCGGGAACCGACAGGGCCTGGTGGGCGTCTGATGGTCAGAAGGGAAAAGAAGATGACGGACTCACGGCTTTGGTCGATCTCGGTTCTGCTTGGTGTACTGATGTTGGTGGCGGCAGCCTGCGGGTCGCCCGATGAACCCAGTGGGCTGCTTCCCCCGAATGCTGGGGATTCACCTCCGGCGGCAGCAGCCTGCCGCGTCGACGAGCCCAACTGCAACGACACCCGGGGTCTTCCCGATGAGGGTTCGGGTTCCACGCTTCCCGGTGGCACAACGGGCGGCGCTGTCGTCAATGGCGGGTTGACGGTGTCCGAAGCGCTCAGTACCGACGCGACCGGCGTGCTGGCGGTTCAGGGTTACCTATTCGAGGACGGCGCGGGGATGCGCTTGTGTGAGGAACTGTCGCCCGACGGAGACCGCTTTGCCTGTCGCGGGGCCAATGTGTTCGTCGAAGGCTTGGATGTCAACGAGTACGCCTCGACTCTTGTGCATCTGGAGGGAACCACCTACTCGTCGGAGTCGGTGATCGTTTTTGCGCAATTGGTAGATGGGACGTTGGTGGTCAACCCGATGGCCAGCGGTTGAGGGGACCCGGTCCGCCTATTCGACGACTACGGCCGTGCCGTAGGCGAGCACTTCGGCGGCGTTCTGCATCACCATCGAGGTCGTGAACCGCAGGCCGATGACGGCGTTGGCCCCCTGCCCGGTGGCGTCGTCGACCATACGCTGGAGGGCTTCTTCACGGGCTTCGGCCATCATCTGTGTGTACTCGACGATTTCTCCGCCCGCGATGTTTCGGAAGGCGGCCATGATGTCCTTGCCGATGTTCTTGGCACGGATCGTGCTCCCCTTGGCGAGGCCGATGCTGCGCAGGACTGTCTTGCCGTCCACCTGATGCGATGTTGTCAGAATCAATTCTTGACTCCTTTGAAGTCTTCTGTTTTGGCGGCGGACATCCGGTCCCGGATCACCGATGCGATCAGAACCACCACGCCCACGCCGATCACTCCCATTGAGATCCGGACCACCAAAGGAATGTCGGCAGCCGCGAAGAACCCGCTGACGCTCCACCCGACCAGCGCCAGGGCGCCGATGCCGACCAAGGCCAACCCGAGCTTCTGGCTCATCAAAAATCCTCCTCGACTTCCGACGCTAGAGGCCGCTGCCGGAGCGGCATAGAGCCAAAAGGTCAGGAGTTGGCCGGCCCCTCATCGGTCCGGCCGTGTGAACCCCAGGGTTCGACTCACACGATGAGCAGAGCGACTGCCC
>JBFJTO010000381.1:0-1625 GCA_041625295.1 Acidimicrobiia bacterium
CCTGGTGGCGGTGAACAGAGGGTCGAGACCTTTGAAAATCCCCCGCCCGTCGTGGGCGATCTCCGAGGTCTTGCCGTGCATAGGTTCGGGGGCGAGACCCACGATCCCTCCAAACGCCACGACGATGGCCTGATGTCCGAGGCACACACCCAGAGTCGGGATGATCCCGGCGAACGCCCGGACGAAGTCGACCGAGCATCCGGCGTTCTCGGGTCTTCCTGGACCCGGCGAGATGACCAGTCGGTCCGGCTCGAGTTTGCGTGCGTCGGCTATCGACAAGGCGTCGTTGCGGGCCACCAGCGGCGTGGCACCGAGTTCCCCCAGATATTGGACCAGGTTGAACGTGAAGCTGTCGTAGTTGTCGATCACCAGGACTCGCATGGACCGCCGAGGTTAGAGGGTGGACCGGGGCATTCCCCGTCCGACTACGCTCTTAACGCCATGCCCGAGTCGAAACGCCGCAAGCCAAAGAAGAAGAACCAGCCGCGCCCCCCCGTGGTCACGACCGCCAAGAAGAAGCCTCCATCTCCAACCTGGTTCGTCGCAACAATGGCGGGTCTGATGGTTGCCGGAGTGCTTCTGGTCCTGCTCCGATTCGTCTTCCAACTCGACTATTCGGTCCTGGTCATCGGACTGGTGCTCATCGCCGCCGGTTTCATGATGACCACCAGCTATCGGTGAATCACACCCGTGTTGTTTTCCACTCATGTGGAAAAGGTTGGGCATAACTACACGCCTGTGATTCCGACCATCTCCTCGCGGCAATGCTTGGGCGGGGCCGACTCGACCAGGTTGCGAATCGTCATGACGACCTCGGTGCCGCACAGGGTGCACAGGTAGCGCTGCTCGACTTCGATCGTCTCTTCGGGATCGACAACCGGCGGCGGCGTCATCAAGAGCCGGACCGCCCACACGCTCACGCGCCATAACACCAGGAAGATGGCAATGGCGATGAGGATGTTGCCGATGCCCACCAGGGCTCCTACTCAGACTCGTTCGATGATGAGGCCGTTGGCCATTCCGCCACCCTCACATATGGCCTGGAGACCGTAACGGCCACCCGATCTGACCAACTCGTGAACAAGGGTCGTCAGCAAGCGAGCGCCGCTAGCTCCCAGAGGGTGGCCGAGTGCGATGGCACCGCCATTGACATTCGTGCGGTCCCACAGAGCCATGGGATCGCTGCCGCCGTGCTCGAGTCGCCAGGCACCGGTCACGGATGCGAACGCCTCGTTGATCTCGAAGAGGTCGATGTCGTCGATGGTCAGACCTGCCCGGTCGAGCACTTTCGAAGTCGCCGGAATCGGCCCGGTGAGCATGGTCACCGGATCGACGCCGGCCAGCGAGAAGGAAACAAAACGCGCCATTGGCTCCAGACCGAGGCCTTCGGCCGTGTCTTCACCCATGATCAGCACCGCGGCGGCCGCATCCGAGATCTGCGACGAGTTCCCTGCGGTGATGACGCCATCCAGCTTGAAAGCTGGCTGAAGGCCGGCCAGTTTCTCGAGGGACGTCTCGTAACGGATGCCTTCATCAGAGGTGACGATCTCCCGGGATCCATCGGCAAGCTCGATCGGCACCGGGTGGATCTGGGTCTCGAACCGGCCTTCTGTGGTGGCCCGGGC
>JBFJTO010000382.1:0-1610 GCA_041625295.1 Acidimicrobiia bacterium
GCGCTGAATCCCGATGTCAAGGTCGAGCCTTATCTCGAGCGCCTTTCTGCCGACAACGTGTTGGAAATCATGTCGGGTTACGACCTGGTCGTTGACGGAGGAGACAACTTCCCCACTCGCTATCTGGTGAATGATGCCTCGCTTCACCTGCGAGTTCCCGTGGTGCACGGGGCGATATTCCGTTTCGAAGGCCAGGCGAGCGTTTTCGATCCCTACACGGGACCCTGCTACCGATGCCTGTTTCCGCAGCCGCCTCCCCCCGAACTGGCCCCATCCTGTGCCGAGGCAGGAGTCTTGGGTGTGCTCCCGGGGATCATCGGTTCGATCGAGGCCATGGAGGCGATCAAGATGCTGCTTGGCATCGGGGACCCACTGGTCGGCAAGTTGCTCACCTACGACGCTCTCACCGAGGAGTTCCGACTCTTGAAGCTTCGGCGCAACCCGGAGTGTCCCGCCTGTTCAGACGAGAACATGCCTCCCGAGATCGTGGAGTACGACATGTTCTGTACCCCGGCCGGGTCGGTTGCTCGCGGCAGCTGACCACCCGGGCGAACTATTCGTTCTACCTCTCGAGGTGCCTGTGGATTCTTCCGCAATCGATGTGAACATCCCCCGCTTCAACCAGGCGGTCGTTGCCCTGGCAACGGCGACAGCGTTCGTGTTCCAACTGCCCGGCGTCGTCGGCGTCACATTCGCAGTGTTGGGATTTTCGTGGCTGGGCGGACCGCGCCTGGCCCCACTCACCCGGTTTTACACGGGCGTCGTCAGGCCGCGCATCCAGCCGCAAGGGCCCGTGAAACTCGAGCCCGCGGCTCCGCCTCGATTTGCCCAGCTTCTCGGGACGGTCTTCCTTGGAGGCGCTTACGGGCTGTTGCTGCTCGGATGGGGTGGCGCGGGATGGGCTCTGACGCTGTTGGTGACCGCATTGGCAACTCTGGCCGCCGTGGCCCGGGTCTGCGTCGGTTGCGCCATCTACGAGAAGGTGGTGGGTGGGTGATCCTCGGGCCGGGCTTGTCAGGCGCGGACAGGAGCCGTCGATCTGCCGCCACTCTTGCGCGGTTGACGTTGGACACCGCATGGAGCCTCTCGTGAGAATGTCCGCCCAGATCCATGAGGCAATGGTGGCCCACGCCTACTTCTGCCACCCCGAGGAGTCGTGCGGGCTGCTGGCGTCCGATCCGGAAGGCGCCATCCGGATGGCGTATCCGTTGACCAACGTTCTCCACTCGCCAACCAACTACACCATCGAGCCGACGGAGCACTTCAGAGCGTTGAGACATGCCGAGCGCTCGGGCTGGGAGATATCCGGTGTCTTCCACTCACACCCGCACACGCAGGGCTATCCGTCGCCGACAGATGTGGATCTGGCCACCGACCCGGATTGGCTATACGTTGTCGTGGGGATGGAGCGGTTCGACCTGCCCAGCGTACGGGGTTTTCGGATCGCCGGTGGGGTGATCATCGAGGTTCCCCTCGTCTTCATGGAGGAAAAGTGATCGATGTCGCGAGCGCGACCCTGTGGTGGGGCCACCGATAGAGTCGGCGACGTGCAACCCATCTATTACGGCATAGAAGCAGGCGGAACCAAGACCGCCTGCGTGGTGGGTGCA
>JBFJTO010000383.1:0-1598 GCA_041625295.1 Acidimicrobiia bacterium
GCGCGCACACCAAGGAAGCTTTCCCGCCCGCGTTGGAGCCGAGCACGACGATGCCACTTCCGAGTCGGTTGCGGACCTCCAACGCCAGCTGACGAAGATCATCTGGCGTGGCCGAACCTACGTCCGCAGCCACGATCCGCCGGTCTCCGACCACAGTGGCATCCCCTGCCAGCGTGCCTGCGAGTTCGGATCGTCGTTCGCCGAGCATCGCGTCGAGCCTGCGCTCCAGCGAGTCGAGCTTGTCGATCATCGCGGTCACTCTGCCGGGGAGTTCTGCAACCTGAACCCTCAGCATCCTGGCCGTCTCGTCGGCGGTATTGCGAAGCTGGACGAGGTGCCGGTAGGCCGTCTCGCCTGTCAACGCTTCGATTCGACGGAGGTTCGACCCGATCGACGCTTCCCCGAGCACAACCAGCGGTCCCACCTCGCCCGATGATTGGGTATGGGTTCCGCCACACAACTCTGAGGAGAACTCGCCAACCCGTACCACTCTGACGGTCTCGCCGTACTTGTCCCCGAAGAAAGCCAGAGCACCCATCTTCTTGGCTTCTTCCCTGGCGGCGACAGTGGTTGAGACCGGATGGTTCTCGATGAGCCGATGGTTGGCCTGCTTCTCCACCTCGGCAACCTCCTCGGGGGAAAGCGCTGCAAAGTGGCTGAAGTCGAAACGGAGCCGGCCGGACTCG
The DNA here is from genome assembly GCA_041625295.1 of Acidimicrobiia bacterium. Lineage (GTDB taxonomy): Bacteria > Actinomycetota > Acidimicrobiia > Spongiisociales > ZC4RG35 > JBFGRR01. The sequence goes on from JBFJTO010000383.1 coordinate 687, forward strand.
ACAAGAGAGCCAGCCTGGTGGGCATGGTCTCCCACGACGTCTCGTATCGCCCAGTGCAGGACATGGGTTCCGGTGTGGCTCTTGCGGATCCTGGCCCTGCGCGGAGAGTCGATCTGCAGCTGGGCATCCTGGCCGACCCGAATAGTTCCGTGAACCACGGTTGCCCGGTGTCCATGTAATCCCTGGACAGCGTGCTGGGTGTCGATAACGCCCGCCTGCCCGGTTTCGGTGGTGGCGAATCCCGTGTCCCCGACCTGGCCACCGGCCTCGGCATAAAAGGGAGTCCGGTCGAAGAAGATCTCGATGTCTTCACCTTCCGACGCGGCCTCGATCATCTCCCCATCTCGAACCAGAGCCAGAACCCGTGCGGTGGACGCCTCGACCTCATAACCGAGAAAGTCGGTCAGACCCGTCTGGTCCATGACTTTTCGATAGAACTCTCCCCGGGCGGCTTCGTCGCCGCCCTTCCACTCTTTGCGGGCCCGCTGGCGCTGAGCCTCCATCTCCGAGTCGAAAGACTCCCGATCGACCGCAAACCCACGCTCAGAGACGATCTCCTCGGTGAGTTCGATCGGAAAGCCAAAGGTGTCGTGAAGCTTGAAAGCCACTGTCCCGGCCAGAGTCTTCCCGCCCCCGAGGCTCTCAAGCTCCACATCCAGCAACTGGTGCCCGGACTCGAGGGTGCGTCGGAACCGATCCTCCTCGCGAGTGACCACATCAACGATGAACTCTTGGCGGTCGACGATCTCGGGATACCAGTCCCCGATAGCCTCCGCGGTCGCGGCAACCAGGGGCGGCGTCACCAGGCCGTCACCACCGAGCTGCCATGCGTGCCTGACCGCTCTGCGAATGATCCGCCTGAGCACGTAACCCCGGCCGTCGTTGGACGGCACCACTCCGTCGCCGATCAAC
>JBFJTO010000384.1:0-1593 GCA_041625295.1 Acidimicrobiia bacterium
CATGGCCGGGTCACCGGTCAACCCGTTCCCCACGCTTCAGGAATGGTCCTGCTGAGGCCGCGGCATCTCGAACCGATCTCTGGTGGTGGAATAGGCCCGTCCCCCCAATCGGCCAACTGCTCGATAGCGGCCCGGATCGATACGACCATCCACGAACAGCTCCGGGTCGACATGGAAGCGAAGCGTCTCACCAATCACGAGCGTCGACGCCATCGCGCCAGAACCCAGATCCACCGTCTGGATGAGCCGGCACTCGAGATTCGCTTGCGACTCGACCACCATCGGAGCGGACACGAGGTCGCCGGTGCGGGCTGTGAGGCCGGCGACTTCGAACTCGTCGACACCGGCGGGATAGCTTCCCGAAGACAGGTTCATCGCCTCGGCCACGTCTTCGGTGACGGTGTTCACGGTGAAGACACCGGTTTCCAGCACGTTCTTGAGCGTGTCCTTGTGCGCTCCATCGGGCCTCACGGTCGAGAAACCAACGTGGACGGGCCCAAACACATTGAAAAACGAAAAGGGTGCCAGATTCCTGACTCCATCGCTGCCGACCGTGCCGATCCACCCGATCGGACGGGGAACGACCAGCCCGATCAAGAGGCGGTATGCGTCCTTGGAGCCGACGACGGCGGGATCGAAGATTGTCTTCACCACTCGAGCACCACGTCTCGGAGAAGATCGAGTCGCATGGCGCCACCTTCGAGAACCCTTCGGTGGAAGTCCTTCAGATCAAACGTCGATCCGCGCCGGCGGCGGTCCTCTTCCCTGAGGGCGAGGATCTCGCGTTCCCCCAGCTTGTAGGAGATGGCCTGCCCCGGCCAACCCAGATAGCGAAGCACCTCGCTGGTGGCGTAGCTCTTCTTCTGAAGGCCGATCTCGGTCATGAAGCGAACTGCCCGATCAAAATCCCAGGTTTCTCCGCCCAGGATGGGAGAAGACTCAGGGATCGAGAAGCCGAGATGGAGGCCCACGTCCACTACGACCCGAGCGGCACGGAACATGTGGCTCGCAAGCATGCCGAACACGTATTCGGGCTTGTCGAAGTACCCGAGTTCGTGCATCAAACGCTCGGCGTAGAGCGCCCAACCCTCTCCGTATCCGGAATACCAGATCAACGACCGCTGGGGCCTGCTCAGCTCTTCGGCAACGGTCATCGCCACACCGACCTGGAGGTGGTGACCGGGAAATCCCTCGTGATACGCGGTGGCCACCTCCTGATACAGCGGCACAGGACCCTCGCTCGGGATCGAGTAATAGATGCCTCCGGCCCTGGAAAAGTCCTCCGATGGGCTCAGGTAGTATGCGCCCAGAGGACCACCCGGGGGCGCCAGCTTGACGGAGACCTCATCGATCTGGCCGGGAACCTCGAAGTGAACACCGGACAGCTCGGCCAGCGCCTTGGTTTGGATTTCGGCGACAAACTCCAGAAACGCCGATCGCGATGGCGCGGCGCGGTTGGGGTCCGTCTCGAGAAGATCGGCGACCTCTCGAATCGACCCACCAGGGAGGATTCCCTCGGCGACGCCAAGAGCTTGGCTCCGGAGCCGGGCAAGTTCTTCCCAACCCCAGTCATATACCTCCATGGGATCGATA
>JBFJTO010000385.1:0-1589 GCA_041625295.1 Acidimicrobiia bacterium
GCAGGCCGATACCGCGGTAGCCCACCAGCTCATCGTTCAGCGGCGTCCGGCGGGTCCCCTCGACAACGCGGCCAACATCCTGGTTTTCCCCACGCTCACAGCCGGAAATGCCTCCTACAAGCTCCTCGCCCGTCTGGGCGGGGCCGAGGTGATAGGTCCGATCCTGACCGGCTTGTCGAAGCCGGTTCATGTGCTGCAGCGTGACGCTGAGGTCGGCGACATCTTCAATCTGACCGCAATTGCGGTAGCAGACTCGCAGCGGATGGGGTGAAAGCACTCAACCGACAGCGGCCGAGAGCCGATGTTTTCCGCATGGTGGATGATCTGACGACGCAGGGTCGGGCGACGCTGCGTCACAAGGGATCTGTGCTCAGAACAGCCTTCTATTTCGTCTTTCTCGTCGTCTTCCTGCTGAGAGGCCTCCTGCTGGGTCGTGTCAGCTCCTACCTGGTGGCCGGGCTGTTCCTCGGGTTCGGTCTGTGGTTTGTGCGCCGGTTCCGAAAGCTCCATCGAGGTTCGATTGTGGGTCCCATGGTCATCGACATGGTGATGATCTTCTTGGCGGCGTGGGAGGCCCACCTGGCCCCGTATTCGGCCATCCCTTACGTGGTCGCCCTCCTGGTTGCGGCATTCACGCTCGCACCCGACCGCGAGGCGAAAGGTCTGCTCGTGCCCGCCGGCCTGATCTGGCTGGCGCTCTCGGTTCGCAGAATCGTCGACCTGGGAGTGACCGATACGACTCTGGTCGAGACCGGGATCTCGCTGGTGGGAATGCTGGCCCTGTTTCGCTACCTGCCCGTCGTCGCCGCCTCGACCACTGCCGTGATCGAGGCCAAGGATCGCCAGGTGGCCGAGTCGAGCCAGGCCGCCGACATGCAACATCGGTTCACGTCCATGGTCAGCCATGAACTCAGGTCTCCGCTGACCGCCATAACCGGCTTCGCCGAATTGATGATGGACCCCGATGCCGGGCTCACCGATGAGGACCGCGCCGAGTTCCTCGGCATGATCCATAGCCAGTCGGTGGAAATGGACCGTTTGCTGGAGGACATACTGATCGCATTGCGACTCGACGCCGGCAAGCTCACCTTCGACATGACGGTCGTGCCCGTGGCGAAGAAGATCCGCGAGATCGTTGCCGGGTTCTCGAATACGGCTGGTCGAACCATAACGGTCGATGCCAACGCCGGGGTCAACGCATTCGGCGATTCCCTCCGTTTCGGCCAGATCATGAGGAACCTGATCGGCAACGCTTGCAAGCACGGTGGTCCCAACATCAGAGTGTCCTCGGATCAGCTCGACGGGCAGATCGTGGTCAAAGTCGAGGATGACGGACCGGGTGTCGACCCGGAGGTGTTGGAGAAGCTGTTCGGAGACTATGTGCAGGGTCGTGGAGAATCCCGCAATCTCGGATTCGGTCTGGGCTTGGGGATCGCCCGCAGGCTCGCTGAGGGAATGGGCGGTTCGCTCCGGTATGTGGAATCCGAGAAGGGCGCGTGTTTCTGCGTGTCGATTCCGGCGGCATAGACCTGTGCCGTGGGTTGCGTCGACACACCGATTCTGAATCTGTTGTTGGTAGCGGAGGCGGA
>JBFJTO010000386.1:0-1589 GCA_041625295.1 Acidimicrobiia bacterium
CCTCAGAGCGGGCAACGACAGGTCTCACGCTTCTGGAAGGGCCCATCCTGCTCTCCGAAGCCGCTTTGGCCGGAGTTGAGATCGTCGAAGTTTTCGGATTGGCCGACGATTCGGTATCGAGATCGTTGGTTTCCCCGGAACGTTGGATTTCCGTGACCCGCGAGGTTCTTGATCGGTTGGCACCGACCGAGAGCCCTCGGGGCCCGATCGCGGTGGTGCATATCCCGCTACCTGGGACTGTCACCCGTGACAGCATCACGATTGGGGTGGGTGACCCAGGCAACGCCGGAACGCTCATTCGAACCGCGGCCGCATTTGGTTTCGATGTGGTGAGGGCGGAGGGTTCGGTGGATCTCTGGGCCCCCAAGGTTCTTCGAGCGGGCGCAGGCGGCCACTACCGGACCACGATCGGTGCGCGGCAGGAAAATGCCGGACTGATCGCGACCGTTGTGAGTGGAGGTCTGATGCCCGACCAACTCTCCCCGGACCCGGATCGACCTTGGTCGATCCTCATCGGTAACGAGCCTCGCGGTCTTTCCGAGGACGAAGTCGCGTCCGCCGACATCCGCGTGACGATTTCCATGGAAGAGCGTTCCGAGAGTCTCAACGCCGCCGTCGCGGGATCGATCGTCGCTTTCGAACTGGCCCGGTGGAGAAAGCGGGTCGGAGGGTACGGGGTCGCCCGCTAATGTCGTCGGCCTCCATGGAAAAGCTCGAAAAGGTACTTGCCGATGCCTCGGCACGGGTGGAATCGGCTGGAAACCTCGAGGAGCTGGCTGCGCTCGACAGTGAACTGCTCGGCAGAGGTTCGGATCTCGCGGCAATCCAACGGAACATCGGGACGCTGGATCCGGCCGACAAGCCAAGAGTGGGACAGGCGGTGCAACGAGCACGCTCGAAGATCACAGGCCTTCTCGCCGATCAACGAAGACGGCTCGAGATCGCAGAAGCCGACAAGTCCCTCGACCGCGTGGATGTCTCGTTGGAGCGGCTCTCGATCCCGCGGGGCTCAGCGCATCTGATCCAGCAGACCATGGACGAGGTGTGCGACATTTTCGTCGGTCTTGGCTACTCGGTCGCCGAGGGACCCGAGGCTGAGACCGCTTGGTACAACTTCGATGCTCTCAACACTCCTCCCACTCATCCCAGTCGGGCAGAGTCGGACACGTTCTATCTCGAAACCACCGACCCCGCCGAAGAGCTGCTCCTACGAACCCAGACCTCGCCGATGCAGGCGCGTTGGATGGAAGCCCACGAGCCACCGGTCTATGTGGTCGTCCCCGGGAAGGTGTACCGCCCGGACACGATCGATGCCAGTCACCTTCCCGTGTTTCATCAGGTGGAAGGATTGGCCGTGGACTCGCACATCACGCTCTCGGATCTGAAGGGCACGCTGGCCCACTTCGCGAGGGAGTTCTTCGGGCCCGAAGAGAAGATCCGGCTGCGACCGCACTTCTTTCCATTCACCGAGCCTTCTGCCGAGCTCGATGTCTCGTGTTTCGTTTGTGACGGACAGGACAATTCGTGTCGAGTCTGCGGCGGGGCCGGATGGCTGGAGATGGCCGGGTGCGGGATGGTGGACCCCAACG
>JBFJTO010000387.1:0-1588 GCA_041625295.1 Acidimicrobiia bacterium
GCGGCGGTTCGCTTGGCCTCCGCCTCCGCCACGAATCCGCCTTTGGCGTCGAACTCGTCATGGAGTCTTGCAAAGCGGTGTATGGCCCGATCTCGGGCATCCCCCTCGAGACGTTCGATCTTGCGTCTGGCATCCTCGATCCGGCGTTGCATGGCGCCGATCTCGCGCGCGGCCAGGATCCTCTCGATAGCCGTCATGTCGGGACGCTCTAGGTCTGGGAGGACCGCCTCCTGAGAGAAGTAGCCGAGGTTTCCCGACCGGATGATGGTTCCCGACGCGGGCGGGGTGTAACCCACGAGCGAGCGCATCAATGTGGTCTTGCCGGCACCGTTCCTTCCCACCAGCCCGATCTTGTCTCCCGATTGCACACTGAAGCTGGCCCTATCGAGCAACACTCGAGGGCCCATTTCAACACGAAGATCACGAACGACTAGCACGGGGAATCAATCAGATTAGGCGGATGCCGCTCATTGGAGAGCAACCGGTCCAGGGCCGCAACCACATTTCGTGGAACGGTGGGGAAACCCGAAATCCAGTTGAACCGTGTCAGCAACCCTGGGTTGAGCTGGAGGCGGTCACCGCAACCCAGTAAACAGATCGTGCTCGCGGTCAGGAGCCGGGACCCTGGACGACACCCGCATGAATGCCTCGCGGCCGAGCACTTCCGGAAGCATCTCTTCGGGGAGCGCGAGCAGGAACCAATCATCGGAGATCTGGGTTCGGTGGGCACGGATCGCCTCCACCTTCCGGGCGAGATGATCTCTCACATCCAGCCATGCGGTGATCTCCTCGTCCGGCGTACCCGCGTTGAGGAGCCGTTGGTACTCGTCTGGCTCGATGATCCCGGCGGCTAAGCGAAGGTCGGCAAAGCCCTTCATCCGGCTCCGTGGCCATGCAGTCCAATACAACTTGAGAGGCTGCCATGACTTCTGGCCGTCCTCGAGCGGAAACCTGGCCAAGTCGGAGGCGCCGAAGTAGGCCGCCAAACCGACTCGATGCACGTTGATGTGATCCGGATGACCGTATCCGCCAAATGGGTCGTAGACCGTCATCACCTCGGGCCGGAAGCGACGGATCAACCCGACCAGTCGGGCGGTGGCCTCCATGAAGTCGGCCCGCCAAAAGGATCTCGAGTCTTCATTGGCCTCGGTTCCCATCATCCCCGAGTCGCGATAACCGAGGAAGTGATGGTCATCCACCCCGAGAATGCCCAGCGCCGACCGCACCTCGGCAGCCCGGACTTCTGCGAGGCGGGGAATCATCGACTGAGCGTCGTCGTAGTTGTGAATCTCCCCCTCGGCGCCGTCCGTGGCGGTGACCACGACCACCTGCTCGCCCCGGGCCGCATACCTGGCCAGCGTTCCTCCCATCGAGATCGACTCATCGTCGGGATGGGCGTGAAAAGCGAGAAGACCGGACATGACGGCGCACCCTAGCCAGCCGGCAACGGGCGGGACCGCGGGTGTGACCGGGCACCGCCAGCACCGATCCGGGTACTCTGCGCATCCGTGCCACCCACGATTCTCAGAGCCCAAGCATTCACAAAGGCCTCACCCGAACGGGTCTGGTCCGAGCTGCAGCTCGCCGA
>JBFJTO010000388.1:0-1583 GCA_041625295.1 Acidimicrobiia bacterium
AATGACCGCCCGCGTCGTAGAGGCATGCGCCATGCTCGAGTCGGCCGGAAAGACCATCGGCTGATGGCCCCCGAGAGACTCCATTCGACCTGGGTCCACTCTGATCGACCGGTGCCCTCGTATTTCGTGCGGCCGGTCCAGAGGTTCATGGCCAACGAGGCGGCATCCGGAATCTTCCTTTTCGTTGCCGCCGTGATCGCCGTCATCTGGGCAAACAGCGAGCTCGTCGATGCCTACCACCACCTGTGGAACAGCGAGTTGATCGTCGAGATCGGCAGCTTCAACCTGGGACTCACCCTGGAGGAGTTCGTCAATGACGGCCTGATGGTCATCTTCTTCTTCGTGGTCGGCCTCGAGATCAAACGAGAGTTGGTCATCGGAGAGTTGCGAGATCCCAAAGCGGCGGTCCTGCCTGTGGTGGCCGCCCTGGGAGGCATGCTGGTTCCAGCCCTCATCTACGTGGGGATCGCCGGCGGCGGAGGTCCCGAGGTACTCCGTGGCTGGGCGGTGCCGGTAGCCACAGACATCGCATTCTCGGTAGCGGTTCTATCCCTGATGCGAAAACGAGTTCCCATCGCCGCGCGAATCTTCCTCCTGGCGTTGGCGATCGCCGACGATCTGGGCGGGATTCTGGTCATCGCCATCTTCTACACCCAGGACCTAAATGTTCGCTATTTGATCGCGGTGGTAGTGACGATCTTGATCATCATCTCCGCGAGTCGGGTGGGAATTCGTTCCTACGTCGTATACGTGCCGCTGGCCTTCGCTCTCTGGTTCTTCTTCCTCGAGTCGGGCATACACGCCACCATTGCCGGAGTCACTCTCGCTTTTCTGACGCCCGCACATCCGATGTATCCCGCCGGACAGTTCAAACGGCGGGCTGAGACCGTCGTGGCCACGTATCCGGCAGAGGTCGACACCCAGCAAGAAAGGGAACATCTGGATCACCAGGTGATGGCCCTCTCGCAGGTATCCCGGGAATCCGTGGCGCCGCTCACCCGTCTCGAGGAGATCCTCCAGCCCTGGGTCGCCTTTGCAATCGTGCCGGTGTTCGCACTCGCCAACGCGGGCGTGGAGTTTCAGGGCTCGGTGATCGATGCCCTGTTCTCGAGTCTCGCACTTGGTGTCGCTCTCGGCCTTGTCTTCGGCAAGACGATCGGCATCACGCTGGCGTCATGGATTTCGGTGAAACTGAGAATCGCCGCAATGCCGACGGGGACCAACTGGCACCAGATGATCGGTGTGGCTGCCATCGCAGGCATCGGCTTCACGGTGGCGCTGTTCATAACTGCGCTTGCTTTCACCGACCCCGTGCTGGCCAATGAGGCCAAGGCCGGGGTGTTCTTCGGCTCGATAGTGGCTGGGGTCTTGGGCTCGGCGATCCTGTTGACGGCGAAGAAACCAGGCACCGTCTCCCAGGATGCGCCATAGCCGGCCGCCCAGATTCCAACTCGAGGTAGGTTGGGGACATGAAGCCGCCGGAAACGATCGCTTGCGTCGAATGCCTTGGCGTCGCCAATCTGATCTCGTTTCTCCCCGAGGACGGTGAAGTGGAGGCGGGCACCGTCCTCGCCTACCGATGC
>JBFJTO010000389.1:0-1566 GCA_041625295.1 Acidimicrobiia bacterium
CGGATCAGCGGTATGGCGCAGAAGGTGCAGGGTTTGTCGCAGCCTTCGGCAACCTTCACATACGCATAGGGAAGCTTGGGGTCGGGGCGGTCGGTCCCGTAAAGGATGTCCATGCGTGGCCGGCGGCGCAGGGACACCGGCTTCCATTGGGTCAGGCGATCGAGGGTGGGAACCAGATCGCTGTAACGATCGAGGCCCACGACCGCATCGACCTCGGGAAGCGACCTCTCCACCTCCACGCCGAAACGCTGCGCCATGCACCCCACCACGACCATGTGGGCGTCGGGCCGCGCCGATGCCTGAGCATCAAGGATCACATCCACGGACTCGCGGCGTGCCTCTTCGATGAATGCACAGGTGTTCACCATCACCACATCCGCGCACTCGGGCGAAGACGCCATCGAGTACCCGGCGTCGGCGAGCATCACTTCGATCTTCTCGGAGTCGACCTGATTCTTGGCGCAGCCGAGGGTTGTGAGCCATACGGAGGGTGCGGGCATCGGTTCGTGGAGTGTAGGAACCCTCAGAGGGGAACCTCTGACCGGTTTCGTTGATCGAACCTCGAGTGGCTCTCGTAACCGGCCGTCCGGGCCGCCGCAACGACCTGGTCGTGACCCCACCCTGCGGTCGCGGCATTGTGAGCATCTGATGCCAGCGTCACCGGGACACCCGCTGAGTGAAACATCCCGAGAAACCGTGGAGACGGATAAACCTCTCCCGCCGGTTGACGGAGACCCTGGCTCGACACCTCGACGGCAGTTCCGGATCTGCGTGCACCTTCGACGACGGCGGCGTACAGGTCCACGGGTTCCTCGGCCGGCCGGTGCCCGTGCTTCTTACAGACATCGACATGGGCCAGCACGTCGACGGCTCCTGAACCCGCCAATGTCGCCTCGAGTTCGAAGTAGTCGATCCACGCCTGCTCCACTCCCCGGCGAGCAAACTCGTAATCGACCCGAGAAGAGTCCATCGCCCATCCCCCCACCCAGTGGACAGATCCGATTAGAAAGTCCCACGGATACGGCGAGATCAGCTCGAGAACCCTTTCGATCGAGTCCGGAAAGAAATCGACCTCGAGACCGAGCTTCACAGGAAGCCCGCGGTTCTTGGCTGCCAGAACTGCATCGACATAGCCGGCGAGCGTGAGATTCCGGTCCCCGTTCACGAAGTCGCGGCTTTGTGCGGCAAGATCCGCGCGCGGTTCCGACTCCCAGAACCGGCCCAAGGCAGCGGTGGACTCGACACAGCGGTAGAGGTGTTCGGTGAAGCCGAGCTCGAAGACGCCCCGGGTCGCGGCGACTTCTACGTAGGACTCGATCAAGCCGTCTGGATAAACGCCGGGAGGGGGCCCGTCCCGGGCCGGTTCATGCTCATGAAGATGGAGGTGATAGTCGGACATCAGCCCCGCGACTGTTCGACGAGACCCTGGAGCGGTCCGGGGCCAACCGCATCGGCGAGTTGGTTCCAGGTCGCCTCCGACACCACATCACCGGACTCGAGCTGAGCGGCTGCCAGATATATGGCGTCGGCGAGCCGACCGAAGGCTCCGACCTGGTCGCGCTCCAC
>JBFJTO010000390.1:0-1565 GCA_041625295.1 Acidimicrobiia bacterium
CCGCCGCCTGCGCCTCGACAAAACGACGATTCACCTCGGCTTCCACAGCGGGGCCGAAGTCGAGACTGGGAAGCCTGGCAATCACCTCAGAGAAGAATCCTCGAACCAGAACCCGTTCGGCGCGCTGGCGGGTCAGGCCGCGACTCATCAAGTAGTAGATGTGGTCATCCTCCAACGGCCCCACCGAGGATCCATGCCCGCAAACCACGTCATCGCAGAGAATCTCGAGATTGGGAACAGAGTGGGCCTTCGCCCCCGGCGAAAGGACAAGATTCCGGTTGGTCTCGAAGGCGCTGGTCCGGGTGGCGTCACGCTCGATCCTGAGCAGACCCGTGAAGATGCTCCTCGCCTCGTCTTCCACAGCACCCTTCAGGAAGACATCGCTCGAAGTGTTCTTGCCGATGTGATCGATGACCATCCGGTAGTCGAGGGCCTGGTTTCCCTCCCCGAAATAGAGGCCATCGACAGCCACGGAGGACCCGTTTCCCACGAGTTCCACACCCAGGTCGAGCCTGGAGAATCGGGATCCGAGCCCAACCTCGCCAAGTCGCGCAACGGCATCGCGGCCGGCTCTGACCCTATGGTGGGCCACCGAGGACACACCATCTCCCAGCGTTTGAGCGGTCGTGACCCGAAGACGGGCGCCATCACCGACGTCGGCCGAGAGTTGCGGCGAAACGGCCGCATTGACACCGTCGGGACTTCGCAAGAGCACCAAGATGGAAGCTTCGGAATTGGCTTCGAGTTTCAGGGAGATTCGTGGGAATGAGAACGACCCCTCGGCGGTGAGTTGAAGATCGACGAGGATCGGCGATTCCACGACTTTGCCCCGGGGAACGTGGATGGCCACGGCATCTCCACCGAATGAGAGATTGGCTGCGGCGAACTTGTCGGTGTCCGCAGACACCAGCCCGGGAAACGAGCCATCGAAGACAGCAGATTCTTCGCCCAGGACCGCCCCACCCCCACCATCTGTATCCGTGATGAAACCATCGATGACTGTGGCCACACCGGCGAGCGCAGATCTCGGGGGCAAGAATTCGTCGGGACCGAGATCCGGGCCGGGCCCATCGGGGAGCTGGAACGAGAACAAGTCCGTGTCCAGCGTGGCGTAGCGCCACGCCTCGTCCTTCGAAGTCGGCATGCTGGCTTGCTCGAACACCTCGAAAGCGGGGCGGCGGCGCTCTACGTTGCCGAGCCGATCAGATGTCTCTTGGGTCAGGGGATGCACGAGAACTCCATTGGGATCATGGCGATCGTATTCGCACTACCGCCATAGGGGAAATCACCCCGTGTTGTCGATCAAGGCCTTTCGCGCACGGACAAAAACACCTTCGAGCATGGCCCGGGTCAGCCTCCCCGTGAAGGTGTTCTGCTGGCTGGGGTGATAGCAGCCAAGCAACAGTGGGCCATCGGGGATACTCACCTCGACGCCGTGGCCGAACCGCGGTCGAGGTGTCACCGGTTCCCAACCCAGGCCCCCCCGGATGAGACGCCGAAAGGCGAGGCCCCCTAGAGCTACCACGACCTCGAGTTTCCCGAGCACGGCGATGTCGGACTGCAAC
>JBFJTO010000391.1:0-1565 GCA_041625295.1 Acidimicrobiia bacterium
GCGAGCCGTCGGCTGCCGTCAGCTTGAACGTGTCCGAGATCCGGTTTCGACTCCACTTTCCCTCGATCACTTTGCCGTCACCAAAGACGAGGGCACGCCCTGTGCCCAGGGTCCGGCTGGCCGGGACCGGGGTTCCAATGACGCCGGGAGGCGGCGAGGCGGTGTACTGGTCTACGAAGAGCACAACCATCGTGTCGACACTGATCTGTGTCTTGTCGCCCGACCTGTCCCGCCACTCGTGGACCACGCCATTGGTGGTGCGGTTGTAGGTTTCACCGTTCCATTTCCACCCGGCGAGGACGCTGGACGAGAAACTCATCTCGATGTCGACGGCTTCGGGGGCGTCGGCCGGGATCGGGCCGAAGTCCCACATCGGTGGGGGAGGGTCATCGCTGAGACCACGCCGGTCGGCGACATCCCTCAAGAGGTTGGAGTCGGCGTACAGGTTGTGCGGAGCAACCCGTCCGCTGATTCGGAACATACCGGGCCGGGTGTCTCCGATGATGGGAACCTCGGCGGCGTTGATCTTGGCGATCACCCAGTCCTGGGCACCCGAGATCGCGAACACCCCCGCAAGGGCTTTGACGAGGGTCGGGTCTGTCGGTCTCCCCGACCGCACCGGCCCGATGTAATCGGAGTCTCCGGATTGGAAGATGGCCATGAACCGGGAGGTTCCGCCCTCGACAAGGAGCTCGTACACCGCGTCGGCGAGTTGCAATCCCGATTGCGGCCGCGCATTCGGGTGGTTGTCGATCTTGATGGCCAGGGCCCGCCGATTCACCTCTTCGGGTGTGGCTGGCAGTCCGGTGATCGGCCACACGGTCTGCACCTCTGTGGTCGTGGTCGTGGGGATGGTGGTGGTCGTGGTGGTCGTGGATGTCGTTGTGGTCGTCGAAGTGGTCGTCTCGGGAGCCATGGTTGCAACCGGTCCGGCGCTGTTTCCGCACGCGACAAGGACGAGGGCGAGGATGAGGGGGGATACTCCCCTTGAAAGTGGCTTCAAGCTGTTTCGACGCTCCCGTGCACGGGAAGGTGGGGTTCGGCATCGTCGGGGCTGTCGACCGAGATCGCCAACTCGATTCCTTCGCTGTGGGAGTTGAGAACGTAGAGGGCGTCGATGTTCACGCCCGCCCTGGCGAGGTTCCGGGTCACCCGGGCTAGAGCCCCGGCCTCGCGGGGTATGTATGTTGTGAGTACACGGTGTTCGGACGCCGACAGCCCGGCGTCCGTGATTGCCCGCCTGGCGGCGTCGGCATCTGAGACGATCAACCGCACGATTCCGGTGTCTTCTTGACCCCAGGCTGCCAGAGCGTCGATTTGGACCCCTGCGTCGGCAAGGACCTCGGTGAGCCGGGCCAGAGAGCCTGGTCGGTTTCTGAGTTGCACGACGAACTCGGTCATGAACCCAGAATAGGCGTTCGACCCGTGGGGATGATCGGTGCCGGACTCACTCGCCGCAGCTGACACCGGCAGCCACGGATTCGACGATGTCGCTTGGTCCCAAACCCGTGACCGCTCCCAGCAAGAATCCGGATCCCGGAAAGTCGACCCGGAAGAAGTCACCC
>JBFJTO010000392.1:0-1562 GCA_041625295.1 Acidimicrobiia bacterium
CCTCTTTGATTTGATCGAGGGCGGTCGCGATCGAGAGCCTCAAGAAGTGCTTGCCTTCGGTCCCGATCGACCCGAACGAGCGGCGGTCCATGGTCGCTACGCCGTATCGGTACAGGAGGAACATCTGGAACATGGTGCTCGGACTCGTGCGCTTCCTCACCGCTTCGGGCAATGCTGCAAAGGCCTCGTCGATGCCCATCGATCGGATAGCCCCGGCGATGTTCGGGAACACGTAAAACGCACCCTTGGGGGTTTGGCAACGGACGCCGTCGAGAGCGTTGAGGGCGGGAACCACCCAGTCGCGTCTGGCCTCGAAAGCCTCGACCATCTTTCTGACGGATGCGGGGGTCTCGGGACTCTCATACGCCTCGCGGCCCGCTTCCTGGATGAAGGGAGGCACGCACGAGATGATGTTGATGTTGAGCTGTTTGAAGATCGTGGCTTCCTCGATGGTGGGGAGCAGCGCCCACCCGAGCCTCCACCCGGTCATGGCGAAGCCCTTGGAATGGCCACTGACCAGAACGGTCTTCTCGGCCATACCCGATTCCACGGCGATCGAGTTGTGGCTCTCCCCGTCGAAGAGGATGTGCTCGTAGACCTCATCGGAGTAGATGCGGATGTCGGGTCGCGCTTTGCGCCGGATCACGTCGGCGATCCCTTCGAGCAGATCCTTGGAAAGCACGCCACCAGTCGGATTCGAGGGCGAGTTCAGGATCAGGAGCTTTGTGCGCTCGGTGATCAGCTCTTCGAGATCCTCGGGTGTGAAAGCGAAGCCTCGCTCCTCGTCGAGATGGAGCGGTACCGGTTTTGCGTCGAGATATGTGACCCAGGACTCATAGATCGGAAATCCGGGACTCGGGTAGATGACCTCGTCGCCGGGATCCACGTAGGTCTGGAAGCTGAAGGAAATCGGAGGTTTCGCTCCAGAAGTCACAACGACCCGTGCCGGGTCGGCCACGATTCCTCTGGTGTTCTCTATGTGTGCGGCGATGGCTTCTCGGAACGGTTTGATTCCGGCCGGATCGCAGTAGTGAGAGTTGCCGGCCGCGATCTGTTCCATGCCCACTTTGTTGATGTGGGGGGCACTGTCGAAATCGGGTTCTCCCAGGTTGAACTTGACGACGTCCACGCCTCGCGCCACGACCTTGGCAATGTCCTCTCCCAATTTGAATGCGTTTTCGGTGCCAAGCGCCCGTATGCGACTTGCCAGCAGGGTCATATTCGTGCTCCTGAAGGGTGGCTTTCGATACCGATCTTACGTGGCCGCAGGTGATCGATTTCCGGCTTGTCGGTTTGCCGTCGGCACAACCTCGGAAGCGCCTGTACCCTCCCGGATACCAAACGAGCGGAGGCGTGAGTGACGGCGATTCTCGGGTTCGGCGGCTATGTACCCGACCGGGTCATGAGCAATGATGACTGGTCCAAGTTGGTCGACACGTCGGACGAGTGGATCACCCAGCGGACGGGCATCAAACGTAGGCGTTTCGCAGCCCCCGACGAGACCACCCTCGACCTCGTGGCAGTGGCCGCGGAGCGGGCCATCAAAGATGCTGATCTGACCC
>JBFJTO010000393.1:0-1559 GCA_041625295.1 Acidimicrobiia bacterium
GAAGGGCGAGGCGGTTGAATTGGGTGTGACGACTATTCGGTGGCGTGAAACATGACGCGGCTCTTCGCCTGGGTTGGTCCATTTGCACCGGTCGCGGTGTTCTTGCTTGCCGCCGCCGAGAGTGCCGCATTCGTCGGGTTCGTGATACCCGGCGAGATAGCGGTGATCCTGGGCGGTGTGGCTGCCGGGACGGGGAGCGTTCCTCTGTGGGCGATGATCGTGGCGGCCGTGGGTGGTGCGGTAATCGGCGACTCGATCGGTTATCGGGTTGGGGATCGTCTCGGCCCGACCCTGCTGGCTCGTCCCCGAATGGCACGGTTCACCTCCAAACTGGAATACGCCTCCAACATTGTGTCCGAGCGGGGCTGGTGGGCGCTGGTCGTGGCGCGCTTTGCAGCGGTTCTCCGGGCCGTGGTTCCCTTCGCGGCGGGTCTGGCGAAGATGCCTTACCGGCGTTTCCTTCTCGGCAATGCCATCGGGGGCGTCATCTGGGGTACGGCGTTCACTCTGGTCGGGTTTGTTGCCGGGGCCCAATACCCCCGGGTGGAGCGATGGTTCCGTGCGGGCGGTTTGGCGATCGTGGTACTGCTCGGTCTGCTCTCGGGGATCGTGTGGGCCACGAGATGGGTCCAGCGGAACCGGGATGTTGTTGCTGCCCGAGTCGAGAGGTTGCTGATCCATCGCCCCTTCTCTCTGGTCGTCGCGGGCATACGCCGGGCCAATCGACCGGTGGTGACCCTGGCCTTGACCGCTGCCGCGATCATCGGTGGCGGTTGGGTGTTTGGAGCGTTGATGCAGGACGTCATCGGCAGCGATGAGTTTTTCTTCTTCGACCTCGGCGGGATCCGGTACATGGACCAAAACCGGGTCGAACCTCTCATCGCGGCTGCACGGGCGGTCAATCGTCTTGCGAATCCGGTGTTGCTCCTCATTGTGGGGGGCCTGTTCGGTGTCTTCATGATCGTGCGCGGCTATCGACGAACCGCGGCAGCGATCGCCGTCGGAGTTGTCGGCCAATGGCTGATCGTGGAACTCACCTCGGCCGTGATAAACCGGGTTCCACCAGCAGTCACACCGCTGGTCACCCGCCTCGATTACGGATTCCCCTCCGAGCATGTCGGCCTGGTAGCCGCCCTCGTGTTCGTCGCAGCGTGGCCATGGGATCGACCGGGATGGAAACGGGGTGTCTTCCGTTTTGGTGCGGCCGCACTCCTGGCTCTGATGGCCGGCGCCGCCCGGGTGGTGCTTCTCGTCGAGTACCCCAGCGACGTGATTGCTGCGGCATCGGTGGCCGCCGCATGGGCGCTCACCGTGTGCCTGGCGTTCGACCCGGGAAGCCCGGTCTCCCCAGTGAGCGACCCGGGTTGATAACCTGATCCGTGGAGGTGTCTTGGACATTTCGATCACTCTCTGGATTGCACTGATCACATACGTGGTCGGCGGGGCGCCTATCGCTTCGATCGTCGGTCGCCTGTGGTCGGTGGATCTCCGGACAGAAGGAACCGGTAACCCTGGAGCCGGCAATGCCACTCGAACTGCCGGCCTCGCAGCCGGCGGTC
>JBFJTO010000394.1:0-1509 GCA_041625295.1 Acidimicrobiia bacterium
CAACCTCAACCTCGACGAACGGGATGCCATCCTGGCGCTGACCGGGTGGGATGAAGTGAACAGCGTGGGATGCCTGCTGGCCAAGAGCCTTGGCGCAGGCGTGACGGTCTCCCGATTCAACAGGATCGAATATGTGACCTTGCTCGACGGGGTCGGCATCGATGCCGCAGTCTCCAGTCGTCTTATCGCCGCCGGAGAGATTCTCCGATTCGTCCGGCGGGGACGGATTCACACCGTCGCCGCCTTTGGCGACACAAACACCGAGGCTATCGAGGTCGAAGTGGACGAGCGCAGCTATGCCGTTGGCCGCATCCTCAGCGATCTGGGCCTGCCCCGCGACGCCCTGATCGGTGGCATTCTGCGTCGAGGTGCCGGCTTGGTGCCCTCAGGCGGGACCGAGGTGATGCCAGGCGACCGCATCATCTTCTTTGCATCACCGGATTCGATACCACAAGTCGAGAAACTGTTCGCGCAAACATGATGAATTCGATGCTGGGGCACCACAGTGGCCGCGGCTCCATGGTCGCCCGACTCGCCCACATCGTTGGGACGGTCGTATGGGCGTCGGGATTCACGATGCTGCCTGCGGCCATCGTGGCTTTCGCATACCGCGACAACCGAGACGGCATCGGAATCCTTCTGGCCGCAGTGGTGACCGTCGGCGTCGGTACCCTCGCCAGACGTCTCTTCCCGCTCACTAGGGCCATAACCACGAAAGAGGGTTTCGCAGCGGTTGCACTGGCCTGGTTTGCGATGGCTGTCTTCGGAACTCTTCCCTATCTGTTTACGGGCTCTATCGCGTCGGTGACCGATGCCTTCTTCGAGACTGCATCCGGGTTCACCACGACGGGCGCATCCACTCTCGCTGATCCCGGGATCCTGTCTCATGGCATGCTCTTCTGGCGGTCAACCACCCAGTGGATCGGTGGAATGGGGGTGATCGTGCTCTCGATCGCAATACTTCCCCTGCTCGGGGTGGGCGGTGTCCAACTGGCCCGGGCCGAATCGCCCGGTCCCCAGCCCGATCGGCTCACACCCAGATTTCAGGAGACCGCAAAGCGACTTTGGTGGCTCTACACCGCTATCACCCTCGCCGAGGCGCTGCTCCTCTGGGCAGGAGACATGAACCTCTTTGAAGCCATCAACCACGCCTTCACAACGATGTCGACGGGGGGTTTCAGCACCGAAGCCACCTCGATTTCGGGATTCTCGGCCTACGCCCAATGGGTGATCACGGCCTTTATGTTTATTGCCGGTGCTTCGTTCGCTCTCCACTTCAGGGCTCTGCGCAACCCGCTCGAGTACTGGAAGAGCTACGAGTTCCGGCTTTATCTAGCGATCGGCGTTGGAGCGACGATCCTCATCTTCGGGGGGATCAGCGGCTCCGGTCTCGACCCCGCAACGGCTGTCCGCGATGCCGCATTCACGGCAATGAGCCTGATCACCACGACCGGATACGCTACGGCCGACTTCGGGGCGTGGCGGCCCGCACTCCAGATCCTGGTCATC
>JBFJTO010000395.1:0-1507 GCA_041625295.1 Acidimicrobiia bacterium
TGGGGGAAGGGGATGCCTCCAACGGTGCTCTCCAACGACGACCTCGAGAAGATCGTCGACACTTCCGACGAGTGGATAACCAGTCGCACCGGCATGAAAGAGCGGCGGATCTCTCACGTGGAGGTGAGCGACATGGCGGTGGTGGCTGCGAAACATGCCCTTGCCTGCGCGGGGATGGAAGCCACGGAGATCGATCTGATCATCGTCGCGACGTGCACGCCCGAGAGCATCATTCCCCCGACCTCTGCGCTGGTGCAGGCGGCTCTTGGCGCCGACAAAGCCGGGGCGATGGATCTGAATGCCAACTGCTCGGGCTTTCTGTACGGGCTCGTGAACGGTGCCGCAATGATCTCGAGCGGCGCCGTCGATACCGTTCTCCTCATCGGTGTCGAAAAGCTCAGTTTTGTGGTCGACTACACCGATCGCGCCACGTGTGTCCTGTTTGGAGACGGTGCCGGAGCCGTGGTGCTTCGCAGCACTGACGGGCCTGCGGGACTGCTCACCTCCGAGCTCGGAGTCGACGGCGATTCAGCTCGGATTCTCTGTGTGCCAGAGTTCGGAACGGTGGGCGTTCCCGGGCAGAGAGACCCCCGGAGGTCGGGAATCTACATGGAGGGCCAGGAGGTGTTCCGGAAGGCGGTCACCAAGATGGGCGACGCCTCGGCCAACGTCGTGGAGAGGGCCGGGTGGGCGCTCGAAGATGTCGATGTTCTGATTCCCCACCAGGCCAACAAGCGAATCATCGATGCCACCGCGCGCCGTCTCAAGCTCGATGACTCCAAGGTATTCCACAACGTCCACAGATACGGCAACACCTCGGCCGCGACGATTCCGGTGGCGCTGACGGAGGCGCTGGAGTCCGGCGCGATTAAGCCGGGTGCCAAAGTCGTGTTTGCCGCCTTCGGCGGAGGGTTGACCTGGGCGGCGGCCGCGGTGCAGTGGGGGGAGCGGGTCACTCCAATCGGCGAATCCGACGCCCACGTCCCCGCCACTGACAAGACTGTTTTCGAACTCATGCAACCGAACTTCGAGTTCTACGGACTCCCGGAGAAGCTGACATGAGTGTCGCCCTTGTCACCGGGGGTTCGAGAGGGATCGGACGAGCGATCGCCCTCGCACTGGCCGAGCATGGTCACCAGGTGGCGGTCAATTTCGCATCGAGTTCGAGCGCCGCGGAGGAGGTCGTGAGCGAGATCACCGCCGGGGGCGGCACTGCAATGGCCGTGAAAGCCGATGTTGGCGACGAGGCCGCGGTGGCAGCGATGTTCGAAAGCGTCGGGACCGGGCTCGGTCCGGTGACGGTTCTCGTCAACAACGCCGGCATCACCCGTGACAACCTCTTGTTGCGCATGAGTCCCGCCGAATTCGACGATGTGCTCAGGACCAATCTGCGCTCGGCATACCTGTGCAGCCGGGCCGCATTGCGTTCCATGCTCAGGGCAAGGGAAGGACGGATCATCTCGATCAGTTCTGTTGCCGGCATCACCGGCAACGCCGGCCAGGCGAA